>NZ_ARPN01000034.1:0-472 GCF_054966645.1 Pseudoalteromonas sp. SANK 73390 | reverse complement strand
GCTATGAGCTAACAAGCCTCGCTGTTTTTTCCTCGTCCGACATGACCCAAATCACCTTGAATGGAGGCGTGCTTATAAATCAGCGTGGTGGTGTCTTCTAATGCGAGCAATAAGTTATGATCGTGTGCTTGTTCAGCCGTTGCTTGAAAGCCTGACTCTGCTATGGCATTTGCGTCAATATGCTCGTTGCGGATAAAGCGATAGGCACCTTCCATATCGGCGGGGGGTTGAGTGATGTTCACAATTGGTTTTCCTGGTTCATTCGCGAGTGTTGATGCTAACTTTACCAGACGCTCTGTTCTTCTTGGATCACCTAAGTCAGATTTACCGAATTGTTGTGTTGCCCAATGAGTATGTTCGTTAATCATGATGTGTCTCCAATAAGATTGGAAGATCTGATCATCATGTTGAGATTTAGTTCAAAAAAATCCCCGCTAATTTCTTAGCAGGGATTTGTGTATAAGAGACAGCT
>NZ_ARPN01000033.1:0-1363 GCF_054966645.1 Pseudoalteromonas sp. SANK 73390 | reverse complement strand
TTGATAGCCAAGGGCAGTACATTGGCTACAATGCGGCGGGTCAGCAAAAGTTAGTGATTAGTGAGCAAGGTAAGCAAGCAAAGCTTCATATATACAATAGCTGGGGGCAGGTTTCTAATGTAATGAAACGTGGCTCAACAAGCAGTTTGTATTCAGAAAAAGAAACGCTACTGAATTCTGACGACCTACGTAGTTGGAATAAGTTAAGCCAGTTTGAGTATAACGAAGTAGGTCAAGTTACTAAGACTGTGGCTTACGTAAGTAGCAAGTTGGTACAAGTAAAAATAAAAGATGGTGATACATTTCAAGAGGGGACTATATATTACAGTGATGCACCTGACAAAATTACGAACACTACATATAACAAGGCGGGGGAAGTCTTAGAAATTGTTGAACGTGAAATGGAGTCAACAAAACTAAGAAATATTTTAATAGACGCAGCAAAAGAGCAAATCAAAAATGGGCAGAGTAATGTATATATTTCTTCGCCTTGGGGTGAGCAAGCGTTGCGTCAAGTGTCTATCACAAGCCAATTTGTGCATCACGTAGCTGGGCGTGTTGATAGCTATCAATACCAAGATAAGTCGGGGAGTAAAACGTTGATACACGACTTTAAGAAGACGTATGAAGGTCGTGAAACTTATCTAGAAAAGACCTCGGTGGGTGCACCTAAGGCGGGTCATGAAGCGAGCGACCGCTTAATGAGCGCGAAAACTACCTCAAGTTACGATGTGAATGGGCATTTAACACGGGTAGAGGAGCATGTAACGGATGAGCGTTACACGCCAGAGGATAATAGCCAAGATGTGAACGCCCGTTATATGCGCTACGACGCAGAAGGTAAATTACTCTCAAAAGTAACAGGTAAACAAAGCCGTTTATTGCGTGAAGATGATATGGGAAGCAGTCACTCAGTTATCGATGAAGGGACGGGCGAACTAATAGATGTGCCATCACACGCCTCATCACAGGTAAAATTTAACGAAGATGTGAGTGATGGCGTCGCGCAAGGAAGTTATTACTTATACAGTGATAGCCGCTATTTAGGAGAGGTGAATAAGTCGGGCTTAAACACCATAAAAACGCAGCACTTTAGTACGCCAGAGGCACAAACGCTGAGTGTCATGGCGCGTCACCAAGTAAAAGCGGAGCAAACGCTTAAGCAGATAGCGAACCGGTACTATGGCAGTGAAGATTTATGGTATGTGCTGGCAGATGCTAATGGCGTGGGGTTAGGGTCAGAGCTGACAGAAGGCACCATGTTGGATATTCCAGCTAGAGCCAACTTATTTAACAGTCATGACAACTTCAAACCAATGAATTTAGGTGAAGTAATAGGCGATACCACACCCTCGATGCCATA
>NZ_ARPN01000032.1:0-2280 GCF_054966645.1 Pseudoalteromonas sp. SANK 73390 | reverse complement strand
GTCATATTGGGTGTAGTTTAACGCCATTAATTGTTGGCTGCTGTCTGTTCCGGTATAGCTGCCTGTCATTTGCCCAGAGGTTAATGAGTAATATTGCTTTTGTGTTAAGCCATTACCTAGTGCGCTTTGGGTAATATTGCCTAATATATCTTGGCTTTCAACCGTTTGATATACATAGTCATTGGCTGCATTTTTAACGCTGGTTTGATAGCCTTTATCGTTATAGGTGTATTCCAGCGTAAGGTTATTAGGGTAACGCACGCCTTTAACACGGCCATAATTACCATCGTACAGTGTACTGGTGGTGTAGCTTTTACCACTGCCCGAGATGGTATGCGTGGTTGGGCGACCCAGTGTATCAAAGTTGTAGGTATGGCTTACCCCATTACCGCTGGCGCTGGTCATTTGTCCATAGCCGTTACGTGATGAGTCATCATAGCTATAGTTTAAATCAGCTTCTCCTGTCGCTGTGCGCAATACTACCCTGCCCAGAGGGTCTGTGTAAGTATTAACAATGGTGTCGTTACTTCTGGTTTCTTGTTGTAGCTCACCAAAGCCATTGTAGGTAAAGCCAGCAAATAAAAGTGGGTGTCTTGTTTATTTCGTTGTCTTGTTTATTTCGAAGCAAATAAAAATGGGTGTCTTGTTTATTTTTTGTTGTTTGACAAAGGCTGAGCGTCCATATATGTCTTGTTTATATTTTTTTGTCGCCATCTAACAAGGTCTGCAAAGTCGCCTGCCTTCTTTGTAACATCTAATCCCAGCTTTCTGGAAAGAACACCTCTGTAGGTTCAAAGTCAAGTGCAGAAGGCAAATCAGATGCCTTCTGTTGTAGCTCATTTATAGCATTTCGATATTCATACTCATCGAACGAAAAATGATAGCCCTCATCATCAACTTCAAATGACCACGTGACAATACCATTGTTAAAAGACACAACAACTCCTTCCCAACCGCCATCATCTGCTATTCCAGATGCGGAGGTGAAAATAAGATAGCACCCATCACCAGAAAGCGACTTAACTAACTCTGATAGAACAACCAACGCATATTCCAAGAAATTAAAAGAGAAGCTTGGCTTTTCATCAATAAAAAGTTCAACCAGTACGGCATTAGAAAAAACAATACCATCTATTTCTTTGGTTTCTTGTGCATCTAAACACTTTAGATTGAAACTAATTTTATTCATTAATCTTTCTTCCTAGGTACGTATGGGAACTGTGAAGATCTGTTTGGTTTCGCATTATTAATAAATACTCTCATTTCCCCGGTTGGCGTTGCGGGCGTACTTATATTGAAATCATAAGACTTTGAGTATTTAGTTACCCTTGAATTTATATCAGAAAAAGCAGAGGTTGGATTTGTCATCGTATCATCTCTTAGTGCTTTTACATTTATATCCTGCCCAAATTGAGAGCGGTTTTTGGTAGATGCAACACTGGGATCAAAATAAAAGTGGGTGTCACCTTTATTATCTTCCATATATGTCTTGTTTATTCCACCCTCTATAACTGAAGCAAATAAAAATGGGTGTCTTGTTTATTTCTGTTTTTGACAAAGGCTAAGCGTCCATATATGTCACGTTTATTCTAACGTTTATTTTTCTATTCATTTCCAGCACCCAAAACTCGGATGTCTGCTTCATCAAAGCATAATTCTAAGTACCTATCATCAATTGTATTAATAATTAATTCTAAACGGCTACTTTTAATATCAATACCTAGAATCAGACTAATAATACCTAAATTGGCTTCTAACTCATCGAAATTACTGGAACCATGAACTTTACTTTTAGCTACTTTCCAATTACTGATACTTAGCGTACATGATGCTTCAATATATTTTTCATCAACATAGTAACTATCAAATCCAATTTCAATTACTTTTTCATTTGAGTCATAGCAAAACTTTGATACGACTTCATCATCAAACGTGTATTCTACATTATCTAAGTTCATACATAGCTACTACCTTATTGGAATATGTGCATCTTTACTTTTGAAACTAACCGGTTTCAAGCGAACATCAAAAGTGTTTTTATTTCCACCTCTATTAATATGCATATGATTTATTGGTGTGCCTGAATGAGGAGGGTCAAGGCGTATTTTCCATTTTCCACGTTGAAAATGTTGCATATCCTTTCCTTCAAAAACCTTTTTAAACCCTGCACTTTCTAAATCTTGGACTAGTTGATTTCTTGGGACACTTCCTACGCTTTCAAGATATTTTCTTACGCTAGAACGAGCACTACCAAGTGAACTGGTAGTATCAACAGCCTTA
>NZ_ARPN01000031.1:0-737 GCF_054966645.1 Pseudoalteromonas sp. SANK 73390 | reverse complement strand
ATTGTCTAGTTTATTCTTTTTTGAATTCGGGTATTTTCAAGCATAAATATCCGTATTTGTATATATTGGACAATCGCCTGCTAGGTAATCGTCCAATAATTTTACTTGTATAGACCTGCAAGTAATTATCTCACTAGAGCAGTCTTGAAGTTTGAATTCAGCTCTATTGTGTTTTATTAGTACACTTGGAGAAATATCCATTTGGAATTGTACGCATATTCCACTGACATCTTTAAAAACAAACTCAACTATCTTTGAATTATTTTCTGGTAAGCAAATTGCTAGCCTTAAAAACAAAAGTGAGTCAGCCGCTACTATTCCCTCAGTAGTAACAAAGCTAGGCGAATATAAATGAGATTCCTTAATGAAAGAGTTTTCCCAGTTAATATTTTGTATTAATTCATTCGCTACTTGCTCTGAGTCAAGCGAAACATAATCTGTTCTATTCATTGATATCGGCATGTTCTTTACTCCTTACTCCCTTAGGTCTTGGATATTTAGAATAATTAAAATTGTGCTGATGTGGGGATCTACCTCTACTGTCTTTCAGATCATATTGTCTATGACGATCACCAAACTTATCATATGTGGTGACTTGCTTTACATCACCATTTTTGTGATATCGAGTGTGTATATTATAGGGAGTCGATTCGACTGGAGCACGCTGATTAATCAGATTGAGGTATTTCTCCGCATCTTTATGGGACATTTCATCAGCAAAACTACTTATACTTTTC
>NZ_ARPN01000030.1:0-797 GCF_054966645.1 Pseudoalteromonas sp. SANK 73390 | reverse complement strand
CCCAGGGACCTCGAGCTTATCAAGCGTATAAAATAATTAAGGGTAGAGCAAAATATAGAAAAGAAGTGGAAGGGCTATCCCAAAAAGTAGCAGAAATGCGTAAAGCAGGCACTTCGACTGAAAGCATCGCACGTTGGGCGAGTGCTGAAAGAAGGGCTATTGGTGTTAAATATAAGAACTTTACTCCAAAGGACCTACTCAATAAAATTTATATGAGAAATCAAAAAAAATATGGTGATAAGCTTGGCCCTTCTATCAACTATTTAAGAGGTCGGGGTAAAACTTGGGAAGATATCATTGAAAGCTCAACAAGAACTGGAGGGAAAGACTTAGGTCTTTAATTAACGAGATGGCTTATTTGCGAAATAATAGAGATTATTCAGAGCTAATTAGTTTTGATACGGTCAATTTAACATGTGAAAAATTGTTAGGAAGTGACTCTAATGATTTAGAAAGCTCTGGTTTTTATTCCATAATAAACGGTACATTTTTAGCATTATATAGCGAAAAAAATAATATATATGTTGTTGTAGGTATGGATAAGTTTATTTTAAGCAGGGATCTGACCTTTAACTTAAGAACTACAAAAGAACAGTGTTGTTTGAGTGTTAAAAAGGAAGGTGTGGAGAAAGAGTTATTTACCTATAAAAATATACATGAAGATCAATTTGAAATCGATCCAACTGCAAATATCGATGATGAAGATTTTAACTTTGGCCTCTTTATTGCCAACATTTCAAACTCTGAAGAGCGAAAGCGAGTTTTGTTGGGCTATTAAAAAATAATGTAATAAACGG
>NZ_ARPN01000029.1:0-1445 GCF_054966645.1 Pseudoalteromonas sp. SANK 73390 | reverse complement strand
CACCCTTGTTGCCGTTGATATTGGACTACCGTTGCCAGCAGATTTCATACCTGAAGCCAAAGTGTAGTGAGCTAAGGTCACAGCAACTCTAATTCTATTTAACACTTTAAAAAAGCTCTCTTATTGCCTTAACAAATAAAAGTGGGTGTCACCTTTATTATTTTATTTATTTTGCTTACATTTACCATTCATAAAATGGCTGAACATCCCAACTCCATTCACCTGTAGCAAAAAAATAAAACGCCATTATTACCATAAAAAACAAAAAGCATCTTAGGAACAGGGTAAGACCTAAGCACAAAGCTTGTGACTTATATAGTTTCTCGTTTAGGATCTTTATTACTTCATCTGTTAAATTAAATGCACTTAACGCACCAAAAATGAGAAATACCCCTGTAAAGCTACTTTTTCCATTATTTCCGAAAAAAGCCATCACTGACATCCATAGAGTAAGACTTAATACGGAGAAATGAAAAGTAGCTTCCAATGGGCTGCTCCCTGAACTAAAAGAACTGCTTCGACTTCCGAAAAAGTAGGCTAAGCACAGTATTAATTTCAAGTAAAAGCTTTTTGAAAATGCATTGTCATCTAACTCATAATTGACTAAAAAAATATCCATACCTACGTAGGAGAGTATCAAGAAAATAATATGTGCTATTGCAATCTTATTAAAATAATTTATATCTTTATTAACATTCAATTTCTTCACCTAACTTTCAGCATTGCACAGTTACACTTCACAACATCAATATTGTCACTACATCCCTGTAATAACCTTAAGTACGCGCCCTATCTAAACTTACAAACCTTGATAATCTATTACAGGTTTGCCAGTATTTGGATTTATTTTTATGCGTGGTTTTCCTCGTTGAATACCCTTAACTGGTTGAACAGATTTCGATATACCACGGACCGAATTTTTATATAGAAGCCCCATACTATAACCCTTTACCACTTCGGGTATCCCCCCTGTAGTCAGAGTAATAGAAAAGTCCGCGGCAGTGAAAGTTGCTAGTTTTTCAGAAACACTCATAAATGCCCATCTGGCTACCGAAGTTGCAGCTAATTCTACTCCAATTACGCCATAAGATGCATATTCTGCTGTTTTATATAAACCTCTAGCCACAGTTCTTTGGCTCTGATGATAAGCCATCCTAACCCTTGTCACCGACAAATCAGCCTTTGCCATGTCCCTACCGTGTAATAGCCCTCCAGCGTCTTTTTGGCACGACAAATCACATATCACCTCTGCTGTACCGCCTCCATTTTCATCAATATTTATGCTTCCCCATCTTGCGTCAACTCCGCCCATATCAACTCCAAGCTCTTCACCAGCTTGTACTAGAGTGTTATGAGATTGAGCCTTTATATCTCCAGTTAATGAACCGTCACTACCTTCAAGGAGGTTATTGCTTCTTCCACCCGCACCATCCCCGCCGCCTCGC
>NZ_ARPN01000028.1:0-832 GCF_054966645.1 Pseudoalteromonas sp. SANK 73390 | reverse complement strand
TGTTAATTGTACCGTTTTCCAAACGCCCACCATCAATCACAACACGGTTGTTATTGTCGTAGGTAAACCAATAGCTTTTGGTTTTTCCCATCGGCTTTTGTGCAAGCACTTTGACAGGCTTTGGCTCGGCGTTAAGCGCTGCTGAACGCAGCATAATGGGTGCTGGCTCGGCCATTAATGTTTGCGGCACACTGGCCATGCGCATTAAAGTGTCTGTATTTCGCGATACCCTCACATACACACGTTTTGAGTCTTGTGCACTGAGGTTATCTTTAGTGTTAATAGTGAGATAAAAGCCATAACGAAAGCCAACCTCGATTATCGCCTTTTTATTGACACTAAAGCCTAATCGCACACACAAATAAAAATGGGTGTCATGTTTATTTTTAGCAACAGTTCATAGGAGCATCCATCATGAAAAAAGTTAGCATATTGTCCATTGACCTCGCAAAAAATGTATTTCAATTATTGGGTATTGATAATCACGGTCACCCTTGTTTATCCAAACGCCTGTCTCGAAGCAAGCTTAAAGAAACCATTGTTAACTTGCCTCCCTGTGAAATCGTTATGGAAGCCTGTGCGTCCTCTCATTTTTGGGGTCGAACATGTTTAGCTGCGGGTCACCAAGTCCACTTAATCCCTGCACAACATGTCACCCCTTTTGTGCGTGGTAATAAAAATGATAAAAACGACTGTCTCGCCATTTATGAAGCCAGTCGCCGACCAAACATTCGCTTTGTGCCTGTGAAAACTGAACAACAACAAGCTGTACTTATTCTACATCGCATGCGTGAGCGCGTTTTATCTGCTCGAACTGCTTGTATCAACCAAA
>NZ_ARPN01000027.1:0-46328 GCF_054966645.1 Pseudoalteromonas sp. SANK 73390 | reverse complement strand
ATAATTTGTTATTTGGCAAACTAAAGCTTGTGGAACTAATTTAAAGTATGCTAATAATGTGTGCAGTATTATAATTTAACACTAAGACTATGAATTTAATTGTTACTCGCACTTACCTATTTTTCTTTTTTAGCTTCTTTTATTGATGAGGCTTATCTGTTTGCGCGTAACACCAAATAAATAAGCCTCCCAACCGGGAGGCTTTTTTTTGCCAATGGGAATGAGGACCTATGACTGAAAATACACTAAACGCCCTAAGAAGCGATATCAACGAGATTGATTCTGAATTGTTAATATTGCTAGCAAAGCGGCGTCGGATAAGCTTTAGCGTATTAGAATATAAAATCGCTAACCAAAAGCCTGTTCGAGACGAGCATCGAGAGCAAATCCTACTAGAAAAGCTCATTAGCTATGGGAAATCATTAGGTTTAGACGCTTTTTATATCAACAATGTTTTTCAAACTATCTTAGAAGATTCTGTTTTAAATCAACAAGCACTGCTTCAAAAAAACCTTAATCCTGATACCGTAAGTGATACACACCGTGTTGCATACCTTGGCGGCCCAGGCTCATACAGTCAATTGGCATGCCATAAGTATTTTAGTCGCCGGCCTGGAAAGCTGATTGAAATGGGCTGTCAAAACTTTGAACAGATAACAGAGCAAGTAGAGAAAGGCCAAGCTGATTATGGTTTATTACCCATTGAAAATACCAGCTCTGGTAGTATCAATGAAGTGTTTGACCTACTCCAACATGCACAAGTATCAATTATTGGAGAAGTAACGCACACCGTTGAACATTGCTTATTAGCCAACCCAGATACACAATTAAAAGAGATTCAGAAAATTTTTGCTCATCCACAGCCCTTTGCCCAATGTAGCAAATTTGTCCAAGGTCTTGGAGATGTGCTCCATGAAACCTGTGATTCAACCTCAAGTGCATTACAAAGCGCACTAAACACACCAAATAGCGCTGCAATTGGCTCTGCACAAGCTGGAAAAGATGTTGGTTTAGAAGTTATAAAAACAGCACTGGCAAATCAAACTGAAAACCATAGCCGATTCATCGTTGTTGCACGAAAGGCTATGCAGGTATCTAACCAAATACCTACAAAGACCAGTTTAATTATGGCGACTAAACAGCAAGTCGGTTCTTTAGCTGATGCATTAATGGTATTTAAACAGCATAGTATCAATATGGTGAAACTAGAATCACGCCCAGTACCTGGCAACCCTTGGGAAGAAGTGTTCTACGTCGACCTTATCGCGAATATCGCTATGCCTAATGTGCAAAATGCGCTTGAGAAATTAAAAGACCATACCCAATATGTGCGCATTCTAGGCTGTTATCAAAGCGAATCTATGCAAGCAGTTGATGTATTGTAAACCTTAAATTGCATCCTTCATTGAACAAGCCAGTGTCTTCTCAAACGCTGGCTTTTTTGGCTGAGTTAAACAAGTGGCTTATTCTTGTTTGAGCCCCAGTAATTCTATTTCAGCAATTTGCATTAGCCCATCATTGTTGGCGTTTTTGCTGATGCTTAATCGATAATTTGAGTAGGCGAACGCATTTGAAAAAGTAAATAGCTGCCTTTGTTGTCGTGCATCCCAACTTTCTCCAATCCAACTTTCAACGACTTCCCACGTTTGACCACCATCATTTGACCCCAATAATTGAAAGTTCTCAGGGTCGCGTGCAGGTGCATCATTGGCGCTAGTGATAGCTAAGCCACTAACAACTTGTGCACTGTTAAAATCAACTTGAATCCATGATGGCGCATCGGTAGTTGGTGGGCCTTGCCACTCATTATGATCAAGCCATTTAGTGGTTACATCGTTATCAAAGGCTTTTTGTTGGTTTTCTGCATTACCAATACTGGCACGAGCACTAAAGGTAGTACCTAGTAATTCAGACAAGTCTTGTAATGCATACTGTGGACCAACCAGCTCTATCTGTGCTATTTGCAACAAGCCATCATTATTGGCATTTTTACTGATGGACAATCGATAGTGTGAATAGGCTAAACCATTGTTTACAGCAAATGATCGGCGCTCGAATCGCTGCCCAAATGACTCCCCCATCCAAGTACCTAACAATTGCCAGTTATCGCCATCGTTTGATGCTAACAACTGAAAGTTCTGGGGGTCACGCGCTGGCGCATCGTTCGCACTGGTGATATATAAAGTATTAACCGCCTGCGGTGTTGGCAGGTTTACTTGCACCCAAGCAGGGTTTTCTTCTGTGGGAGGGCCTTGCCAATCATTGTGATCTAACCATTTGCTATTCACGTCACCATCAAAAGCTTGTGCAGCCCCTTCACTGTCGCTAATACTATATCGGGCTAAATAAGTTGCACCTGATGCTTTTGCATGATCAAGGCTTGACACTTCAGGGCCTATCAGTTCCATCTCAGCAATTTGCATTAAGCCATCATTGTTTTATTTTTACTGATACTTAATCGATAACTACGATAGGGTAGTTGATTAGCCATACCAAAAATTCGACGCTCAGCACGACCATCAAAAGACTCCCCAACCCAGCTCCCCAATTGCTGCCAAGTTGTTCCTTCATCATTTGAGCCAAACAGCGCAAAGTTTTCAGGATCGCGTTCCGGTGCATCATTGGCGCTGGTCAGTGCCAGCTGATTAACTGCCACTGCGTCATTAAAATCAACTTGTAGCCAAGACGGCGCTTGCTCCGTTGGCGGCCCCTGCCAATCATTATGATCTAGCCACTTAGTTGTAGGGTCATTATCAACGGCTTTATCTTGATCCTCTGCCTCCCCAATACTGTTGCTGGCTGTCACTAAAGTATTATTCACGTCAGTATGGTCTACACTGGCATACACAGGGCCAACAAATTGAATTTCAGCAATTTGCATTAAGCCATCATTACTTTGGTTTTTAGTAATCGCAAGGCGATAGCGAGTATATTTTTGTGTATTGGCAAACATAAAGCCTTGTCGCTCAAAACGTTGTTCAAAAGCTGCGCCCACGACTTCCCCCAGTTTAACCCACGTATCCCCGGTACCATTTGATGCCAGCAAGGTAAAACTTTCAGGGTCTCGCGCTGGCGCATCATTGGCACTGGTGATGTACACACCATTAATCGCTTGAGCGCTGGCAAAGTCTACCTGCAACCAAGAGGGAGCTTCCTCTGTTGGTGGACCTTGCCAGTCATTATGATCTAGCCACTTGGTTTGTGAGTCGCCATCAAACGCTTTAGCTGCATTTTCACCATCACTTATGGCGTTACTTGCTGTGATGGTAGCCTGTGAGATTATCTCAGCAGTGGATACTTCGCGCATTGGCCCACTCGATACCGGCTGGTCAAATAACGCTAAAGACATGTCAATAATGCCTTGGGCACTCAAGCCAAGCTCCGTAGTTAATGGGTGGAGTTCAATTGCACTATAGATAGGCTGCCTAAATGACTCCAATGCAGCTTCATCTTGTGCTAAAGCATCATTAAGATTACTCACCGCTTTGCTCAATATAACCTTTAATGACCCTTGTGTATCAAAGTGTGCAAAGGCAGAATTAAGTAATGACAGCTTTTGTAAATCTTCTTCAATATAAGTCATCGCGCAGCTTTGTTCACCAGATTCTGAACTGGTACATACTTCACCTTGCTCAAAATGAGCGATTGCATCAGCACTCACTACTGGCATAGTAAAAACATTAATATTTCCTGCTTGCCAGCCCATTGCTCGCAGTAGTAATGCCGACATATCTGCTTGTGCAAGTGCCATTAATTCCGGAGTTGACACATTTCGCCCTGCAGCTGCTTGTTGTTCTATCAGCATAGTTGCCAATGTAGTCAGCACATTAAGTTGTACCGTTGCATCTGCACTGCCATCTGCGCTTGCTCCATAAGGCACTGCGATATGACTTAAAGTCGACAGTGTTACACCTGCAATATACTCGCCACTAACCATGTCACCCATTGCGGCGCTACCACATTGTCTTGCATCACACACCATTTGCGAGCCTTGTGCTGTAGTAGCAGTGACTTTGATAACTGAGTCAATGCCAAAGCCTGCCTTACTGGTAAGCGCTATAAACAACTCACCGGATTGATCTGAACTGTTTCCCTCTTCCACCGTCATTGTGCTGCCATTTAATGCTGTTACTGCAATATTTGCATTGCTCAGCGTTCCTTTTACTAGCGAGCCGGAGATTTCGGCAGTGGTCATAACAGGCGTAACTGGCACGTTTTCAGCTTTGGGATCATCACTGCCTCCCCCACAAGCACTTAGCAAGCCGATAAGTGCAATCATCAATACTGCGCATTTAATTTTGTTTAACGTTTTCATATTTTTCCCTTTTCCTGAGCGCAAAAAACGGCGTTCAGAATTTGCTATCTTTGCTATTTCAATATTGTGCAAATAATCACGTTATTTAGATTAAAACCGATAGGTGAGCCCAGCATAATAACGCTGCCCAGTGTAACTACTACTGCGTAATCTCGCTTTTGAATCATCACCATAAAATGTTCTAGGTTCTTCTTTAGTTAGATTAATTATCGATGCGCTTAAAATTAGATTTTTCATCACGTTATAAGACACATTCACATCAACTTGTTGGTAAGGCTCTTGATACACATTAAGACCGTCGGCAAGACCTAGCGCAGTTTCACCACGACGGTTATAAGATGCCCGAACGCTAAAATGTTCATTTTCATAATATCCAGAAAAGTTAAATTGGTTGTCGGCACTGCCCACTAATGCTGACTCCCCAACTTTTTCACCGTCTACATTAATATCAGCTTGATTGGTATCGTTCAGGGTATAGTTCACATTTACCCCAAAGCCGTTATCAAAAGCATGCTGGGCAAAGAGTTCAATACCACGAGAAGTGGCATTAGTACCATTGGCATTGGTTGTAAAAGGCGCTACGGTGATGTTGCCTGAAGGAACTATTTCAACCCCTGTAAACGGGTTAGTGAAACCTTCAAAAGGCCTTGTTGAGGTAATGATCAGTGGCACAATAAAGTTGTCTACTTTTTTATTGAACACCGCTATTCCCAATGCTGAACCATTGCCATAGTAATACTCAGCAGACAAATCCATCTGCGTCGACTCAAATGGTTTAAGTGCTTTGTTGCCACCTGAGCCCTGCCAACCTGGCTCTACCGGGTTCCCCCTAAACTCCAAGCGGTCATCAGCCCACTCTTGAGAGATAAACGTTAACTGTTCAGGTGCGCCCATGTCATTAAATGGCGGTCTCGACATCGTTCTCGCCAGTGCGCCACGCATCACTAAATTGTCACTGACATCCCACACAAGGTTTAGGCTTGGCAATAATTGCGTGTCGGTAACAGTGCGCTCAGTCATCGTTTCAACATCAACCAATCGCTCATTACCTAAAATATCTTCTTCTGTGGCATCATTAATGTCATCAAGGAAATAGTTGATTTTGTCGGATGACATAATTTGCGTTTGGGTTTGTACATAGCGCACCCCCAAATTACCTCTAAAGTCGCTGAACGAGAAATCGGCTTGCACATAAGCTGCAGTAATTTTCTCCTCAATATCAAAAACAAAGTCAGGCTCTTTGCGGGTATGCTTAACATAGTCGTTGGTGACAATTTGACGGTATTTATCCCAATTGATTGTAGGCATCGTATTGACTTCAAAACCACCGGGAATATTTTGCTCAGACTCTGCATTGAGTATCTGTTCTAGTGCTGGCATACCACCAATCCACTGATAAGACACTTTATCAATTGCTCCTTGGCTAAATGGGTCTAGCTCACCACTGGCTATCTGCTGGGCACCTGCTTGGGTAATAAAAAAAGTATTATTGGTTTCTCTATGTAGGTTTGCTTTGCGATACTTACCACCCACTCGCAAGGTATCAATAATACCGAAGTCAACATGGTAGTCTAAATCCAACTGTGCATAATCTTCTTCTAAATCGCTGACAACAAAACTTGACCCCGTTGAACCAGGATCTGGATCGCCCGCGACACCAGCTTGCAGGTTAGATAATAATGCCGGGTCTGCATAAAGCGAGACTCTATCGCCTAATCGCCACCCTGCGAATGACGCTGCATTTTCTACTAACCCTGAAGCACTTCGACTGGCTGGCTGGCCACTTTTATAAGCTGCACTCCAAGACTCTGATGGGCCCCCGTGGGCTCTAGTATGGCCAAACTTACCTGTTAACTCATACACATCACCCACATACTCAATGGCAAGGTCATACGTATCAGAAGTATCTTTTTCAACCGTATAGCTACCAATCAACCAAGGGAATTCTAAATTACCCTCGACACCCCCAGCACCTGAAGTAAAGTCCACCCCTGTTACGATGGTTTGCGTATCATCAACCGTCACATCGGTTAAATAATTAGGGTGATACTTCCATTCAGGGATCCACATCTGCGATGTGGTACGGTTTTGTCCCAATTCAAAGTGAAAATGATTCATAGTCAGGGATAAATCATTCATTGGCCGCCATTGAATAGTAACCTGTAACCCCTCTCGCTCACGTTTCTCTTTCGTTATACCCACTCCTGCGACTTGAGGTGCCCACACGCCGTCATATACATTGCCATACGCATCTTCTAATGCTGAAAATCGACGTGTGCTATCAACAATTTCTGTCCCATTCGTGTCGGTTGCTGGTAATTGTGAGCTGGTAGCCCAACGCCAACCACCTCCACCAGACATGTCACCACCCAATGCGCGGTTAGTTCTATCTTGCTTGCTGTAACCGACTAATAGTCCTAAGTTTTCATGTTCATTTTTCCATGAATACACGCCACTAAAGTTAGGTTCATATTCTTCAGTCACATCCGCATAGGTATATTCAATATTAAGCGCCCCGGAGTTAGCTTCCATATCCAGAGGCTTGCGACTATGTAAAATCACCGTACCGCCAACGCCCCCTTCATCTAACCTTGCCTCGGATGATTTAAACACTTCCACCGACTGCACCATGGTTGCAGGTAACAACGAATAACTAAATGAACGAGAAGGAGAACCAGCAGAAGAGGCAATGAAATTACCATTAAGCTGAGTAAACGTGAGATCAGAAGAAAGACCACGGATACTGACATTTTCCCCTTCACCACCGCTACGAGATATCACTACACCTGGCACTCGCTGTAAGGAGTCCGCCACATTTTTATCGGGAAACTTACCGATGTCTTCAGCAGTGATAGCATCTACAATAGCATTAGAAAGCCGCTTAATCGCCAAATTTTCCGCCATTGAGGCCCGGATCCCACGTACTTCAATGGTTTCTATTTCCTGTTCGCTCCCAGCGCTATTTTCTTGAGCCATAGCCCACTGAGTACCACAAAGCATCGCGAGCATTAACGCTGACTTGCGAAATTGCTGTGACGGTCCCCTGTCATGGCATCTGTTATTATTATTGGCCATTCCTATCTCCAGTATTTTTATAATTTATAAAGTCATAGTTCGATTAACACGCTATGACGCATCACTGTGTTGCAACCCGTTTTTATTTCCTTTTAAGGGTTAATTGTTTTGTTTAATTGGTATCCAATACTCGTTCAGAATAGGAGTGCACCACAAAAAGTGATAATAGAATTTCGGTTTACACTAAAACAAAATCGGCGTTCAGCTTAAAAAAGGTCCAATTTATTTTTATTTCCTTTATAGTCTATATCACTTTAAAACTTGGCTTTAATTTTTAATAAAAGCACATTAAAACACCTTAATCATTTGAATTTAAAAACTTAATTGAAATAATTAATTATTTAAATCATTTAAATTAAAACACTTAAGTTATTCAAATGTGAGAATATGCTATGAACCCAGCAATGAATTTAGGTAAAAAACTGGAAATCTGCTTAAGCAGTGATGACCTTAATTTACTCAAACGTAATACACACACTACTTTTGCATCTGGCGCAACAAGAATTGAGTTATGCAGTGCATTACATCTGGGTGGACTTTGCCCATCTAGTGCAGCAATCCAATGTGTAGCTCGGCAACTCCCGTCCTTTGGTGAGTGTATTGTGATGCTACGTAGCGATAGTCATTTTTTTATTGACAGTTCCATGCTTTATCAGCTTCAGCTAGACTTACAACGCATCACAGCAGACGGGGCAACTGGCATTGCACTTGGTTTTGTGGATAAGTACGGCAATATTGCTGAACATGCATCTAAGCAATTAATTTTAACTGCCAAGTCTTTAGGGCTTACAGTCACATTTCACCGTGCTTTTGATGCTCTAAAACACTGGCAACGCGCAACAGAGACCTTAATATCGCTCGACGTTACGCGTGTTCTAAGTGCAGGCGGTTGTTGGCAAAGTGGTCAAAGTGCATACCAAAACCAAGCCCAACTTACACGTTTATTGACACAACTCAATGGCCAAATAGAGGTCGTTATTGGTGGTGGTGTCTGTACTCAAAACGCTCAGGCACTTTGGCATTTAAGTGAGTTTGGTGCAATGTCGCTGCATACTCACTCGGGTGTTCACAACACGAATGGTGAGGTATGCCCAGCTAAAGTTCAGACCATACTTGCAAAAAACTCACCACAAAGCAGGAAGAATAATGACTGAAAACACCTTATTTTTAGGTATTGATGGCGGTGGCACAAAATGTAAAGTGCGCCTTGAAAATGGCAATGGACAACAACTAGCAGAAGCAACAAGCGGCCCTGCCAACATAGCGACGTCAACAACTCAGGCGCAATCATCAGTTTTGAACGCCACAATGACAGCGCTGACAAATGCACAATTACCAACCAATGCGCTGGCAAACCTTCACGTATATGCCGGCTTTGCAGGGGCTAACATACACAGTGCAATAGTCACCATGGCCCAGTGGCAACACCCGTTTGCTGATTTTACTTTTACAACTGATATACATATTGCTTGTGCAGGCGCACATCAAGGCCAAGATGGGGGTGTAATAATTCTTGGTACTGGTTTTTGTGCGGGGTTACTTAAAAATGGTCAATGCAACGAGTTTGGCGGCTATGGTTTGTTGCTCAGTGATGGCGCAAGCGGCGGCTGGATTGGGCTAAATTTAGTCAAAACAGCCATTGAAGTGCTCGACAAATTATCTCCTACCAGTGCACTAATTGAAGCCTTTCTCGACCAAGTAAAATGCCAACATACCGAGCAATTAGTGGCGTTAACCCTGCATGCGCCACCTTGCTACTTTGCACAATTTGCTAGGTTAGTATTTACCTATCCTGACGACCCATACGCTAAGCATATTCTCAGCAGCGCCGCACATTTTGTTGAGCGCTATATAAAACAATTACAAGACTTAGGAGTAGATAAAGTCGCGCTAATTGGTGGCGTGGCTGTACCGATTAGATCATGGATACACCGCAACTACCAAAGTAGTTTAGTGACACCTGCTATGACACCAGAAGCCGCCGCAACGCAATTAGCTCGACGTCAATTCTTTGCGTAATTGAGATGGTATTTCACCAAATAAGCGTCGAAACTGTTTACTAAAATAGCTCGGTTCAGAAAAACCACATTGATAAGCCACCTGCGAAACAGGAAGGCGGGTTTCAACCAGTAACTTACGCGCGTTTTCTAACCTTATTTCGTTAATAAACTGATTGGGCGTTTTGGCCAGATGCTTTTTAAAACGGCGCTCTAGGGCACTTACTGACAAATGCGCCAATTGCGCCAGTTCCTCAATACTAATATGACGATGATAGTGCGCACGGATATATTCAACCGGCGCTTCAATAGCACGTACATGAGATAAAGCTTGAGAAGTTTTAGTCAGGTGGCGAGTGACGCCGTAAGTACCGATAATTTTATTTTGTGTATCCAACAATACTTTTTTTGAGGTAGAAAACCAAGCTAAGTCACCACTGCTGGTTTGATTTAATTCAAACCTATCGGTCACCATAAACCCGTCCATTACTCTTTTGTCATCATTAACATATTGAAAAGCCAAATGCTGGGGTGAGAAGTCAAAGTCGGTTTTAAGTAAAATTTGCTCAAGGGTTTTATAGCCTTGATGCTCTACGAAATGCTGATTCGCATAAACAATTTTACTGTCTGTGTCTTTGACCCAAAAGAGAATATCAGGGATCAAGTCAAACGCTGCAATAAGCTGATTAACTCCCGCTTTATTTAGTATTGTTTGCTCGTGCATATGTACTTTTTTGACCTTTTATACTAGATGCAAAGTTTATTATAAACGCCGATTTTGTTGCATTGTCAACCGATATTATATTATCACTTATGCACCTGAGTTACCTATTATCAATAACATCAGATTATTTGATTTTAATCACTCTCGGAGCTTAATAATGGATAACAACAAAATCCGTATGGCAATGGTAGGCGGTGGCGAAGGCGCATTTATTGGCGCAATACACCGCATTGCCGCACGATTAGATGGGCAAATTGAGCTCGTTGCTGGGGTTTTTAGTCGCTACCCAAAAAAATGCTTATCTACTGGCCAGCAGTTAGGGTTAGACCCTAGTCGTTGTTACCATGATTATGAAACACTATTTCGCGAAGAGGCTCAACTACCACAATCGCAGCGTATGCAGTTTGTAGCTATTGTCACCCCAAATCACCTTCACTTTCCTATCGCCAGTGCAGCAATTAAATATGGCTTTCACGTTTTAAGTGATAAACCCGCAACGCTGACTTTAGCACAAGCCTTAATGCTTCAAAACCAACTCAGCGACACTCATTGTTTATATGGCTTAACTCAAACTTATACGGGTTACCCTATGGTAAAAGAAGCCCGCCACCGTATTGCCATTGGTGCGCTGGGCACAGTGAAAAAAATAGTCGTTGAATATAGCCAAGGTTGGCTTGCCAATACTAATGACGAAACCAGCAAACAAGCCAGCTGGCGTTTAGATGCCAAAAAATCAGGTATAAGCTGCTGCATGGGTGATATTGGTGTACATGCTGCCAACCTTGCTGAATATGTAAGCGGACTTGAAGTTAACGCGCTGTGCGCTGATTTAAACACGGTCGTGGCGGGCCGAACACTCGATGATGATGGCACTGTCTTATTGCGTTTTAACAATGGTGCAAAAGGCGTGTTAATGGCCAGCCAAATTGCAGTCGGTGAAGAGAACAATTTAAAACTCAGGATCTATGGCGAAAAGGCCAGCATTGAATGGGCACAAATGGAGCCTAATAGCTTATGGCTACGAGAGCAAAATGCCCCTGCACAACTTATTCGCACAGGTGTTGGCAACTTATGTCCAGCAGCCAGTAAAGCCACGCGCACACCTGCAGGTCACCCTGAGGGGTACTTAGAAGCCTTCGCTAATATCTATCTCAATTTCGCCGAGATGATTCAAGCACACTGCCAAAATAATGCAGTGCAAAACCAAGATTTTGATGTACCCGGTATTAAAGAAGCAGTGCGGGGTATGGCATTTATAGAAAGCGCGGTAGTAGCTAGTGCACAAGACACTAAGTGGCACCCTTTTACAATTGGATAAAATAATAATGAAGCAAATCAAAGGTCCCGCTATTTTTCTGGCGCAGTTTGTCAGCGATGAGCCGCCATTTAACAACTATAACGCAATTTGCCAGTGGGCAAGTAGCCTAGGTTACAAAGGTATTCAAATACCCACTTGGGAATCTAGATTGTTTGACTTAGACACAGCCGCCCAAAGCCAAGATTATTGCGATGAAATAACGGGTATTGCCACTGAATATGGGCTTACTATTTCAGAATTATCGACCCATTTACAAGGCCAATTAGTTGCAGTACACCCAGCCTACGACCAAATGTTTGATGGTTTTGCGCCCAATGCGCTACATGGTTCACCACAAGCCAGAACACAATGGGCCACTGAGCAGCTAATGTTAGCAGCCAGCGCCAGTGAAAAATTAGGACTAACCAGTCATGCAACCTTTTCAGGGGCACTGCTATGGCATACTTTTTACCCATGGCCACAACGTCCACAAGGGCTTGTTGAACAAGGATTTGAAGAGCTTGCAAAGCGTTGGTTGCCTATTTTAAATCGCTTTGATGAAGCGGGTGTGGATGTATGTTATGAGCTTCACCCGGGTGAAGATTTGCACGATGGAGTCACTTTTGAGCGTTTTTTAGACGCGACTGACCATCACCCACGTGCCAATATTCTCTACGACCCGAGTCATTTTGTACTGCAACAGTTAGATTACTTGGCCTTTATTGATATCTATCACGATCGCATCAAAGCATTTCATGTCAAAGATGCTGAATTTACACCAAATGGGCGCAGTGGTGTGTATGGTGGATATCAGCCGTGGCAACAACGCCCTGGACGATTTCGCTCATTAGGCGACGGTCAGGTCGACTTTAAGCAAATATTCAGTAAATTAACACAATATGGCTTTGATGGCTGGGCCGTACTAGAGTGGGAGTGTTGTATTAAACACCCCGAAATAGGCGCACTGGAAGGCGTTGATTTTATTAATCAGCACTTAATCAAACCCACAGATAAAGCCTTTGATGATTTTGCCGCCAGTGTGACCGACTCAGCCCTTAACAAGCAAATTTTAGGCATAAAATAAACAGGACACTGACCATGAATAACAATAATTATAATCGCACAGTTTTCCAACTATGCTGCTTAGCGCTCGTGGTAACGTCAATGACGTTTGCTATTCGTGCCGGCATTTTAGGACAACTAGGCGAGCAGTTTGGTCTGACAGGTGCAGAACTTGGTTGGGTCAATGCCATGGCATTTTTGGGCTTTCCCGTGGCAACAATATTGGGCGGCGCAATTTACAACGCCATTGGCGCGAAAAAACTCGTTGGGCTGGCTTTTGTATGCCACTTTTTTAGGATTAGGATTGACCATTACCGCGGATGGCTTTTGGGGTTTACTGATTTCGACTTTTTTAATTGGTTTTGCCAACGGATCGGTAGAAGCGGGCTGTAACCCACTGATCGCTCAAATGTATCCAAAAAATACCACCACCATGCTCAACCGCTTCCATGTGTGGTTTCCCGGTGGTATTGTGATTGGCGCTTTGGCATCTAACTCAATGACGGCATATGGATTAAACTGGCAATGGCAAGTGGCGTTAATTTTAGTACCTACACTCATTTACGGCATGATGATGCTCAAAGCGCAATTTCCAAAGTTTGACCGAGCAGAACACTCCACCACGAGCAACCTCAAGCACTTACTCTCGCCAATGTATTTATTTTTAGTCTGTTGTATGACTCTAACCGCAACCACCGAACTGGGCACTCAACAATGGATTGAACGTATTTTGGGAGCATCGGGTGCCTCCCCAATGATGATACTGGCATTAATCACCGGCCTTATGGCACTTGGCCGTTTCTTTGCAGGGCCAATTATTCATCGCTTTAACCCGACTGGGGTATTACTAGGCTCGGCAGTGTTAGCCACTTCAGGTATTTTCTTGATGAGTCAAGCTCAAGGCACAACCGTTTATGTAGCTGCCATATTGTTTGCCCTAGGCGTGACCTATTTTTGGCCTACAATGCTTGGCTGTGTTGCCGAATATACCCCCAAAACTGGTGCCTTAGGTATGTCATTGATGGGCGGTGCTGGCATGTTTGCAGTTAGTATGTGGAACCCAATCATTGGTGGCTGGATAGACTCTGCAAAACTTGCAGCACAGTCGGCTAATTTAACCCAACAGCAATCCGATTTCGTCGCCGGACAAGCCGTGCTGGAGAATATTTTAATATTTCCACTCATTCTAATTATCGCCTTTGGTGGCCTGTACTTTTATATCAATAAAAATAAGCGCATTGAAAAATATGCGTAACGCCAACTTGCTTAGTTAAACGCTCTATTTCGAGTGTACTTAAAAGTTGGTATGAATAACAACAAGTAAATAGTGAACAAATGAGGTTCTATTATGCTCAACACCCTAAAAATGCTAACCGTGGCATTGGCTGTCAGTTGTACCGCAAGCGCTAGTGTCACAGACAATCAATTGAGCCAACAAGAACAACAAACTGGCTGGCAGCTGCTATTTAATGGCAAGGACATGTCGCAGTGGCGCAACTTTAAAAGCACAGGGCTAAATAGCCAATGGCAAATAAAAAATGGCGCAATGACACTCACCCAAGGCGGTGGGGGTGATATTTTAACAAAAAAAATGTATCAGAACTTTGAACTTCAACTCAATTGGAAAATAGCTAAAAAAGGCAACAGCGGCATTTTTGTATTGGCTGATGAAACAGGCAATGCCATATATTCTCATGCACCAGAAGTACAAATTTTAGATAACAAAGAACACCCAGATAACAAAATTGACTCTCATTTAGCAGGCTCAATTTATGATTTATTTGCCGCCCCAAGTAGTGCACATAAACCTGCATTATCATGGAACCATGTGCGCATTAAAATGCACAATGACCACCTTGAAGTATGGCAAAACGGCGTGAGTACCACCAGCATTGTGATTGGTAGCAGTACCTGGAATACCCTTGTTGCTAATAGTAAATTTGCCACTTGGCAAGGCTTTGCTCAAGGTAAGAAAGGCCATATTGGGCTGCAAGATCATGGTGATAAAGTGTGGTTTAAAAATATAAAAATTAAGGAGCTATAACCATGGCAACATTTGATCATAAGGTTTTAGTAGTGGGATCTGGCGCAGGTGGCGCAATGGCGGCCTATACGCTCACTAAATTAGGTCATAAAGTACTACTGCTCGAAGCTGGCAGAAATTATGAACCAACAAAAGAAACCCCGATGTTTCGCCGTAACAGCGAAGCACCATTGATGGGTGCAGGTAACAAAGACAAAAACTTTGGCTTTTATGACGCAACGGTTGATGGTGGCTGGCAAGTACCGAATGAGCCATACACTCATGCAGAAAATACTGACTTTTACTGGTGGCGTGCGCGCATGCTGGGTGGGCGAACTAACCACTGGGGCCGATATTCACTGCGCTTTAGTGAACATGATTTTAAAGGTAAAAGCCGCGATGGCCATGGTGCCGATTGGCCTTTTGAGTATCAAGATATCGCCCCTTGGTATGATAAAACTGAAGATATAGTCGGTATCTGTGGCACCAATACAGACCATGACGACATGCCCCCATCAGCACTAGGCATATTACAGCCACCACCAGCACCCAGAATCCCTGAGTTACTCGTTGCTGCTGCATCAAAAAAGCTGGGCATTGCTGCTGTGCCTATGCATAGAGCGGTATTAACACGTAAAAAAGATAATAGAGCTGCGTGCTTTTACGCCACCCCTTGTGGGCATGGCTGTTCAATTGGTGCCGCCTTTCAAACCACGACTTCTTTGCTGCCAATGGCAAAATCCACTGGGAATTTAGAGGTGATAACCGATGCCATGGTCAAATCAGTCACCGTTAATGATGAAGGTAAAGTAACAGGCGTTACCTATGTAAATAAAAAGTCTTCATTGGTACAAACGATTTATGCCGACGTAGTGATTTTAGCCGCCAGTGCGTGTGAATCAGCCCGTATCTTACTTAATTCAAAACATAACAAGCACCCTAAAGGGCTGGCCAACTCAAGCGGTCAGGTTGGTCGTAATCTTATGGACTCGACTGGAGCTTGGTTGGGGGCACAAATTCCTGCCCTAAAAAACCGTCCACGCTATAACGAAGATGGTCACACCGCCAACCATCTGTTTATTCCGTGGTGGGGGCACAAAGCCCATGCCAAAGGTGAACTCGACTTTCCGCGAGGCTACCACTTTGAAATAAGCAGTGGTTTTAGGCAACCGGGTTCTGGGGTATCGGGTGACAAGCAAGGCTATGGCAGCGTACTCAAACAACAAGTGCGAGATGCCTATGGATCATACGTGGGCTTTGCGCTGCGTGGTGAAATGCTACCTAATAAAGATTCTTATATGGAAATTGACGACAAGGTCAAAGATAAATGGGGGATCCCTGTGGCGAAATTCCACTTCAAATGGTCTGACAGAGAATTAAAGCAGATTGAGCATGGCCTAAAAACCGCCAAGCAAATTCTTGAAACTATGGGTGCCAAGGTGGGCGAATTACCTCCTGCTGAAAAGGCTATTTCCAAAGGTGGCGAAATCATCCATGAAGTCGGCACCACTAGAATGGGCAGCTCTGCCAAGGAATCGGTCACCAATCAGTGGGGGCAAACTTGGGATTGTGACAACTTATTTGTAATGGATGCTGGCGTATTTGCCTCCAATCCTCATAAAAATTGCACTTTAACTATTATGACCTTAGCGATGCGCAACTCAACTTGGCTAGCAGAGCAAATTGACCAAGGAGTCTTATAAATGAACACACCCGATAGTATTGACCCTTATAAATATACTTCTGGAATGACCCGTCGTGAGTCACTCAAATGGCTAGGTGTGCTAGCAGCAAGCTCTGCGGTATCGCTCAGTTCAGGTTGCAGCAAAGTCATTAGCGACAATGTAACAAGTGCAGGACATTGGCCTGATATTGATCTAAAACCGGTGACAGCTAAAGGCTACGGCACTGATCCAAACTTAATCATGCCACCAGAATCACCATGGCCGCTCACTCTCAGTGAAGCGCAATTATCATTGGTCGCCGTACTCGCTGACTTTATTGTACCCCGTGAAGGGCAAAACCCTAGTGCTTCACAAGTTCAGGTGCCCAGTGTTATCGATGAATGGGTGAGCGCACCATATGATGGTCAACAAAAAGACAGAGTCACCATTCTCCACGCGCTGGCATGGATAGATGACGAAGCAACACTTCGTTATAAAAACCCATTTTTAAAGCTCAGCAAGGTGCAACAAATAGCCATTATGGATAACATTGCCTACTTTAATGAACAAACCCCAGCGCAATTTCAACGAATTGGTAAAGCTTTTTTACGCTTTAAAAATTTAGTGCTCGGTGCCTACTTTTGTACACCTGAAGGCTGTAAAGATATCGGCTATTTAGGTAATGTGCCTATCGCTGGTGACTATCCAGGACCCACAATTGAAGCCAAAGCACACCTTGATGGTGTATTGGCAGAATTAGGGCTCAGTGAATACGCTTACGCAGATTAAACAATTCATCAAGGTATGACTATGATAAAAATAAAATTTGTTCTTTTAACCACTCTATTGTTTAGCGCTTTGTGTTTTTTTTGCGCCTCGAAGAGTCAAGCAAATACCGCAACCCCAATCCCTATTGGCGTTCAGCTTTGGTCTGTTAGAGATACATTAAAAAACGATTTTGACGGCACATTACAAGCACTTGCCAATATGGGTTTTACTGGCGTTGAATTTGCAGGCCATTTTGGTAACTATGACAACAACCCCAGCGCCTTGAAAAAACGGCTCACTGAGCTTGGTTTAGTAGCAACGAGTGCTCATATTGGCTTTGATGACATTACATCAAGCAAGGCGGCCAACACATTCCTGTTTTATAAAACACTTGGCATTGAGGTACTGATTGTACCTTGGGATAAACGGGCATGGGACACACAGAAAGTACCTGAGTTGGTTGCACAATTAAATGAGGCCCACCAACTCGCTAAGCGATTTAATATGCAGATTGGCTATCATAACCATGAAAAAGAATTTAACGACTACCAAGGCGAAACTTTTTGGGATTATATTGCACAAAATACACCCGCTGATTTTCCGCTACAATTAGACGTTGGTTGGGTTAACTATGCGGGTAAGTCGCCTATTGATTATGTAAAAAAATATGCTGGCAGAACCTATTCAACCCACATCAAAATTCGTACGCATGAAGGCGACCGTTTAAGCCCGATTATTGGTGAAAACAACTATCCGTGGCATAGACTTATCCAAACCATGCAAGAACACGGCGCTACCCAATGGGTTATACTCGAACAAGAAGAATATCCAAAAGGACTCTCGTCACTGCAAAGCGTTGCACGCTCAAAAGCCAATTTGGATAGCATACTTGCTGAAAAATATGTGAATAAGTGATTTATATCTAGCTATAAACTTTAAGGGGTCAAGCCTATTGCTTCATATTACTTTTCAATAAGAACGCACGTTCCTGAATAAGTGATGATGCAAGCAACTTGACCCCATTGGTTATTTTCTTTTGCTTTTCTTATTTACTCATTACCCAAAATGAGTAGCGACCAGGGCTTCCCGCATCTCGCATACCATTTAAAAATTCTGTGTAGCCCATTGTTCGGCTGCCATAACCGCCATAAGGGTCCGCGAACTTAACGTAGCCACCATCGCTTCTATTTGTATCGTAGTAAATTTCATGTACCACCACAAAATGGCCGAAGCCTCGTGATTTTGTAAGCGCAATAATCTGTTGAGTCTCATTTGATGTAAGTGCTGAGTGTAATCGAGATTTTATAGTATTCCTACTGGTGCTTGTTTGTTTACTAACTGCAAAGCCATCATTTCTATTATTAACAATCCGCTCCAAGTGATCACCAGATGCTTCTCTATATGGATTATTTACATAATCTTTATATGAAGAAAATTGCATTAGCTCTGTATGAAACCATTCTAATTGGTTAGCATCGTCAGCGTACTTGCTTCTCAGTACATTCATGGCCGTAGCGAATGCAGCGTGGCCGCATAGCCACCATGTATCGCTAGCTTTTGGATCTGGGTAGCTTGGCATTCTTTTATATTGGAGCTGATCCACCACTTCATAACTATACGGAAGCTCATGAGTGTCAACTTTATATGTAGTGCCTGCAGCGCTGTTAAAAGCAACCGATGTTAAAATAGGTAATATGATTTTCTTCAACATTTTCATTTCCTTAGATTTTAGTTGTTTCTGGGCCGTTATGTATTGGCTTTTAATGTAACCAAAGGGTTGAAAATTGTAAATCACTGTGCTTTTATGGTGTCCATAACCATCTAATATTATGAATATAAAGGATATATTTTGAAAAGCGCAATAGAAATAAGAATAAAGGAATATATCTCAGAGACTGGTTTAACCAACCGGGCTTTTGCAAAAAATGTGGGAATAGGTGAGTCGACATTATATAAAAAATGGCGTGAGCCTGCTACGTTCACTGATAGGGAACTTGAGCTTATCGCAAACTTTATAGGCTGCAGCTTTCAACATATAAAAGCGCTTTGCCAAGCAAATGAAAATATAGTCTCTATAGAGACTCAGAATCAATATTTTGTACCAAAGTGGAGAAGCCGCCCTTTTATTTGGTTTTTCATTTCCTTTCTTGCTGTTTTTTTCCTTACTGCATATGTGTTGTTTCAGAGCTTTTCAGCTTCTGAGTCAAGACAAAACCTGACTGAGTATAGTGGTCGATTTGTTGGTACTGGAGAGGATATAAGTACAAGTGAAATGTCCAATCTAACAAATTTTCACTCTAAACTGTATCAGTATGAGTTTTTGAATGTAGAAACAGTTACTCGGGGTGAGGAGATATTTATTGAAGCTGAGGTTAAATGGCAATCAACCGCTGATCCAGATATGAGTAGAATAGATAAATTTTCAGCAAAGGGGCTGCATATTGGCGATAGTGCCGCGATAATTTATAAAATTCATGATATCAATGACAGCGAAGTATGGATTGGCACAGCAATGCTAACAATTGGCCGTTCTGGCCCAGCTAATGGTTATTGGATGACGATCCACTATGACCAAGACCCTGATGCAACAGGACCGTTCGCGATGGGAACGATTTTCCTAAATAGGGTTGGATTAAAACAGGATTAATATTCAAACATTTAAGTGAATGACTGCTTTAATAATTGCAGAAAACTCAAATTATGAATGCCTCATTCTATGGAAAGCTCACAGGCACTCTTTAAGTTTTTACAACCCCACGGTATCGCGTTTTGGCTTTTGCTAATGTTGTTCAGAAGGTACTTAAAAAATCATTTTAAGCTTAAGGAGCCTACCTATTGCTTCATATTACTTTTCAATAAAAATGTGTGTTCCTAAATAAGTTATGAAACAAATAGCTTGACCCTTTTGCCTCCTATGGCTAGCTTCCATCTCAGTTGCAAACTTGATTGAAAACATTTTAAAGGCATGTAGAAAAGTATCCTAGTTAAAAAGTTAAATCAACTAAATAAGCCAATTAATTCAGTATGTTAAGAGTTGTTTTTTGATTGTTACTCACGTTCAAGATGTTCACTCGGAAATGGGGACATGTTTAGATATTGCACTATTCTAGGTTTATCCGTTAAATTTGCTCGGCTGCCATGAGGTAAGAAGTGGTGCCAAATAATCATATCTCCCGCGTTTGCGGCAATCGGTTTTGAACCGAGCTGATGTAACTTAGCAGGTTCAGGTTGAAGTTGATATTTACTCACTTCATGGGGCAACGTCTTATGAAATCCAGGTACTAAGGTCAAAGCTCCCTGATCTTGTTCTGTATCAGTCAAATAAATAATGCCCTGTGTGCCAAAAGTTAAAGGCTTTGCAAAGTTAACATCCCAATGCAAGTCAGGCCCAGAAAATGGATAGTTAGTAGTTTGGGGCGGGTTAAAGCCACATCGATCTGAAGACACAATTAAGTCTTCGGTATGCCATAGCTGACTAAACGCTTTATGAACTCGCCTACTACGACGCACTTGGTTAAGTGCCTCATGCTGAATAAGCTCAACCATAATTCCTGAACGCTTTTCACTACTATACCATTGGCGCTTATCGGCTATATCTATTTGCAAATATTCACCTATGGCGTGGATAACATTGTCACACATAGCTTGGTCAATCGCATGTTTAACTACAACAAAACCATGTGTTTGCCAGTGCAGCATGTCATCTTCACATAAAACATTATCCATATGTTTAACCTGTGCATTTAATTGTTGAATTTCATCAGGTTGAGCTTCACGCTTTAGATAACGGTAAAGACGCGCTAACGCCAATTCATTTATATTCCCATAGTATGCAAGGCGAGATAGAAAAGTTTGATAGCAATGCGCATTTTCGTAGAGCACCCTCACGGCATCCGCTTGGCTTATGCCTAGTAAATCAAAAATGGCTTTTTCGAGTAAAAAGTCAAGTTTAGTATGCTGATTAGGTTGGCCTGAGAGCGGGTTATGTACTGCGGTCCAAATCTTTTTTAAGTAAATGCCTAGAGTATCGCTTTCAACCTCTAGATTCTCCAACTCCAAGTCATGCTTATTCATGTAACTCCCTTAACGCAAATGACACAAGGCAATTATACATCAGAACACAAGGGGTTGCGCTTTACTTTTTACTAATATTACTTTCAATAAAAACGTGTGTTCATAAATAATGAAACAAGCAACCTGACTTTTTGTAAACCAAATTATTGCCGTTTAAAAATAATAACAGAGTTGCCCTTCCCTGTTGCGACCAATAAATGTCGGTTGTCATGTGTGAGGGTCATTGATGATATTCCCTTTAATTTTTGCCCACCAATATTATATAAAGACTCTTTCAAAACCAGCTTTCCGTTTTCTTGTACATGAAGTTTAAGTGGCTGTCCACGCTAATTAATTTACGTTATTTCGCTTAGTGCTTTTCTATTTAAAAGAAACAGCAAGCTGCAAAATTCGGTTGTCGCGCACTGGCATCCTACAAATTGACTTGCCGCCCCCTTGCTAATTCCATCGTCTTATTCTTAAAGCTTGAAATAATTTTTGAAGAACCTAAAACATAAACAAACCAAGCAAAATTCAAACTTGAGTGCCTATCTATAAGTTTTCTTTTTCTCCAATAATTTTTGATGTTCTTTTGTTGCTTTAGCTGAAGCTATAGTAGTTAAGATAAAACTGTAATAACAATGATGAGAAAGATATACATAATTTTTAATAAAGCTCCGCCATCAGCCGACGACAACCAAAACGCTTTTTGGGCTTGGCGCAAAAGCGAGACAGACGGAGGTTGGATGGCTTTGTTATACTTCTATTACGACTACTGAAGTATTGGCAATAACCCAAAAACCAACAAAGTACAAGCGATTAGTGATAGTAGTGATCCAATACGTACCATAATCTTAACCATAAATTCGAAAGCAGCGGTTGCTGAAAACCCAGCGCCTGCAATTGGGAGTGCTTTACTTGCACCTGTTATAGAAGCAATAGTTATTCCCAGCCAAATAAGTATAAATCCCAGTGCACAGCCATAAGCCACAAAAAATTCTAAAGATAAAGGCAACACAACCTGCGACCAGATAACACCAAAGATGGCCAAGGCCATTCCACATTGAACTGCAGTCAAGTGACCAGAAAGAGCCATCCGGGAGTTTTTTACAGTTGGTATCAATGCACCTTGTATTAAACCAACAAGAAAAAAGATAATTCCAACAAAGATGAGTTGTGCACCTATTTGTGTAAGTTCTATCATAATATTCCCCATGTATGTATAACGCTAGGCTCCGTGGGGCTACTTACATTACAAACATTACCAATGTAAGTCCGATAGCTTTGTTCATGTTGGTTTTTAAATTTTTGAAAAGTACTCATTATTTATCCCCATTGAAAAAAACACATGGTAAACAACGAAATACTAAAATTCATTCACCTAGATTCATTTTTTAATTTACTCAATGTCTGGGGAGCGACACCGAGATAAGAAGCTATATGGTATGACTTAACTTGATTAAATATAAAAGGGTATTCGTCTAGTAAACGATCATATCTTTGTGCAGCAGTCTCTGACATGAGCGAAAGGACACGTTTGTATGTTGCTGAATAATAGGTGCCATGTATCCATATTCTCGCTAAAAGCTCCCATTTTTTTTCTTGTGATATCAACTTATCAAGCTCCTCCAGAGACGCAACATAAAAAACTGAATCTTCAAGAATTTCAAAGTTAAGCATTGACCCTGTTTTTTCATAAAAGCTGACACTATCGTCCATAAAGTGGTTTAAGCCATGTTTACTTTTGCCACGAAAATAGAGTTGCCAAGTATGATCTTTGCCATTCATATCAATAAAATATGATCTGGCTAAACCACTTTTAATAAACCATATCTCACTAAATACTTCACCTGCGTGATGTATTGTTGTTCCTTTTTTGACATGTTTTATGTCAAATATTCCGCAAGCATAAGCCCACTCATCATCATTGACAGGAATATAATGCTCAATCATTTTTCTAAAATATTTCATAGAACTACAGTTGTTGGTTTTTTAATATAATTATTAGCATAAACAGCGGAACAAGTTGAGCGCTTTTTTGCGTCGTTGTTTTATGCAAAAAATTTGAAAGGACAGTCACTTTTAAAAAAGCATAAAGAATCAATAAATAATAGTGATAGTAAAACAACAACCGGAACGCACCAACTCAAAAAGAAAGGTTTTGATGGAATACTACAATTTCATAAATAGCAAAAACTTCTTGTGAACAGGTTTGAATTTGCCATTAAAATATTTCTTTAATGTTGAATTGAATATTAAATTGGCTGTGTTGTTCATACCCCCTCCCCCAAAGATTAACTAAGAAAAAAGGAGCCTTACACATCGAAATATAACAAGAAGTGCTGCAAGGCCCATTGTTCAGGTAGACTCTAAAACAAGCTCAGGGTAGCAAACCTTATAAATGAGAACCCCTACAGCGCTCTATTCATAATCTAAGACTTTGGCATCATTGGCTTTATTCAATAACCCACGGCTTTGCGACAAGAACTGCTTTGCACTTTCAGAGAAGTAACTTTTTGCTTCACTGAATGCACCTATTAGTCCCTCTTTATCACCTTGTTGTAACTTTTTTAAGGTTTGTTCAAAAGTATCTTGGTAGCTGGCTAATAGCCCTTCTACATCATTAAATTGCGCAAGCATAATATCGGAGTAAAGCTCAGGAGACTGTGCAAACAAACGCCCTACCATCATCAGCTCTAATTGATAAATCGGTGATGAGCAGCTGCGTAGCTCTTTTAAAGAATGGCATTGTTTTGCTAAAAACTGGCCATATACGAAGGTCGTTAAGTGGCGCATCACCTGAATAATTTGCATCGCTTGGTCATGCTTTTTAGCGTCTATTTCAACCAACTGGCTGCCCCAAATATTAAGCTGTTGCAACAATCCTATACATTGCTCGTGAAAACGCCCTTCACACACCACAATAGTTTGTTTCACCCAATGCGATATATCTGGGCCAAACATCGGGTGTAGCCCCACTACCGGCCCGCTGTGCTTATCTAGCAATACTTTCAGTGGCTGCTGTTTTACCGAGGTAATATCAACTAAAACACACTCTTTAGGTATTGGCGGTAAGTTTTGTACAATAGTCTCAATGGCATTGATTGGCACACTGATCATCACTAACTTGGCATCCGCTAAAATCTCTTTCGCGTGTGGCTGCTCATTTTTATCTAAAATTCTTACCTCGTAGCCAGAGCGCTCAAACTGCTTAGCAAACAGCTGCCCCATCGCCCCTTTACCCCCTACAATCACCACAGGAGATAAGTGTGGTGCAGCACATGACAGTTTACCCTGCTGGTTTTCGTATGCTTCACGCATCATACGCCTAAGAATGTCTTCAACGAGATCTGGGTTTACATTCAGGATCTGTGCTTGCTCACGTCGAGATGTAATCAGTTCAGCTTCGCGCTCTGGCGCATGCAGTGGCGCGCCCGTTTGTTGCTTAATAATACCCACTTGTTCAGTTAATGCGCGGCGTTTAGCTAGTAAATTAACTAGTTCGGTATCACACGCATCAATACCTTGTCTTAATTCGTTTAAATCCATTATGCTCGCCATAGAGTGTAAAGCAAAATTTACAGCAGTAAAAAATATGATACAGCTAGTCTATCAAGATAGCTAAAATGAAGAAAGCGAAATGCGGTTATATGTTAGTTGAAATTAATGAGTTTACAAACCAAAACAGGCCACTCAAAGAGTGGCCTGTTTTTTTAGCGTAGTAAAAAACGCGCGTATTAGTTAAGTTTCTCTTTAATACGTGCTGATTTACCTGAACGCTCACGCAAGTAGTAAAGCTTAGCGCGACGAACTGCACCGCGACGCTTAACTGCAATGCTGTCGATTAGAGGGCTGTGTGTTTGGAATACACGCTCAACACCTTCGCCGCTCGAAATTTTACGAACAGTGAAAGCTGAATGTAGACCACGATTACGCTTAGCGATTACAACACCTTCAAAGGCCTGTAGACGCTCTTTGCTACCCTCTTTTACACGTACCTGTACAACAACTGTATCACCAGCGCCGAACGCCGGTACGTCTGTTTTAAGCTGCTCTTCTTCAAGCGCTTTAATAATATTTTGGTTTACTTTTGCCATTATATTTCTCACATTCCTAGGTGTAACTGTCTTCTAGCCACAAGCTTCTTGGTACTCGTGCTGAAATTCAGCGAGTAGTGTCGCTTGCTCCTCAGTCAGAGCTAGGTTACGCAACAAGTCTGGACGTCGTAACCAAGTTCTGCCTAATGACTGCTTAGTACGCCATTTGGCTATCTCTTGGTGGTTTCCGCTGAGTAATACAGCAGGCACCTGTTTGTCATCCAATGTTTCTGGCCGAGTATAGTGAGGGCAATCTAACAAGCCATCCGAAAATGAGTCTTGCTCTGCAGATTGGTTATGTCCTAACACCCCTGGCACTAATCGAGCTACTGCGTCGATTAACGTCATGGCTGGCAGTTCACCACCGCTGAGAATAAAATCACCAATGGACCACTCTTCGTCTACATGAGACTCGATGATCCGCTCGTCTATACCTTCATAGCGACCAGCTACTAAAATCAATTTTTCAGACCCAGCTAATTCAGCCGCGCCTTGTTGATCTAGTTTTCGCCCTTGAGGAGACATGTAAATTACTTTAGCGCCTTCACCTGCTGCCGCTTTAGCTGCAAGTATTGCTTGCTGTAATGGCTGTACCATCATCAGCATGCCAGGACCACCACCGTAAGGTCTGTCATCTACGGTTCTATGCTTATCTTTAGCATAATCCCGCGGATTCCAGCAGTTAAAATCGATTAAACCGTTTTTAACCGCACGGCCTGTAACGCCTTGTTGGGTTATTGCATCAAACATCTCAGGAAAAAGTGAAATCACTCCTACCCACAATGGATTTTGCTGACTCATTAAAAGCCTGGATCCCAATCAACAATAATTTGTCTTTCGTCATACTTAACGTCTTTAATAACTGAATCAGTTAAATAAGGAATTAAGCGTTCTGATTGACCAAATGCGTCTTTTTTGTTTGCTTTAACAACCAAAACATCATTTGACCCTGTTTCCATCAAGTCATCAACCTGTCCTAAGTCATAACCTTTATCGGTTACCACAGACATGCCAATGAGATCTCGCCAATAGAACTCCCCATCGGGAAGCGCTGGCAGTTGCGCAGAATCTACAGAAATTTCCACATTGGTATAAGCCATTGCTTGGTCTCTGTCGTTTACTTGCGCAAACTTGGCGATAAAGCCCTTGTTGTGGCGACGCCAGTCGCTTACTTCAAGGGTTTGCCATTTACCTTGTTGCCCTATCAACCATGGGCTGAAATCGAAGATCCCTTGGGGATCATCAGTAAATGAATGTACCTTAAGCCAGCCCTTAATACCGTAAGGGGCACCAAGCTTACCAACTACAATAATCGTGGTGTTTTCTTGACTCATGGTTACACTTACGCCTATTAAGCCGCTTTACGAGCGTCTTTAACTAACTTAGCTACGCGATCTGAAAGAGATGCGCCCTGACCTACCCAGTGTTCAACACGAGATAAATCTAAACGAACTTTTTCTTCTTGACCTTGAGCAATAGGGTTAAAGAAACCTACTTTCTCGATGAAACGACCGTCACGCGAGAAACGGCTATCCGCAACCACAATTTGATAGAAAGGACGCTTTTTAGCGCCACCACGTTGCAAACGAATAGTTACCATACCGTCCTCTGAATAGATTGACTGTTTTCATTAATAAGATTTACTTCCCACTATGGGAAGCTGGGGAATTGTACGAGTTTTTTTCAACAATGCAAGTAACAATTGCGTTTTCTGCCTTTGCCAATGGAATTCAACTCGTATTGGCTTTGCGCATAGTAGATATATGGGCAAAATTTACGGCTAAAGCGCCTCAGACCCACTGAGGCACTTGTCGCTGATTTTAAAATATATATTTCAGTTTTGCAGCAAAATAACGTCCTGGCTGCGTATATTGGTTAAAATTAACCTCTTTATTTTGCCCTGCCACGTCCTGATATGAAATATATTCTTTATCTAGCATGTTAAACACGCCACCATGTAGCTGCCAATTGCCAATTTGATACTGTGCAAATAAGTCTAAAGTACCCCAGCCACTAGTTTGTGCCATTTGTTCATCAGCTACTTTATCCATATGTTGCGCCGCACGAACCGCTGCAGTCAAAGATAATTCTCCTATGTCGTAGCGTGCCTTTATGTAACCATTGAGTGGGCTAATAGAGTCAATGTACTTATCTGTCGTGGTGTCTTTACCATCTAGGTAGGTAATACCTGCATCAATGGCAAAGCGCTCGTTTAACCACATAGTATAGCTTGCCTCAACGCCTTTGATTTCAACATCCGACAAATTCTGATATTGATAGTACGATTTGTTAACACGCGGAATAAAAGTAGGCTCAGACCTTACCAACTTTGATGCAATAAAGCCGTCAAACTGGGTATTAAATGCAGACAACGTAAATTGATGATTTTCAAAGTCGCCTTTTAATCCCAGTTCAACACCTTGACTGTATTCAGGTTCAAGCGCTGTATTGGGTAAAATTTGATAGAACGGCTCAACGCCATGGCTTTGATAGGCTTGGTCGTGTGGTGGAATTTTAAACCCTTCTGCATATTGCACATAAGCACGCATATTGTCGTTCAAAGTATAGATAAGCCCAACCTTGGGTGAAAATGCGGTTTCATCTATATCTTTAAAATCAGCCCCATCATATAGCGGACTATGTTTTGCTTGCATATCAAAATGATCCCAACGTACCGCAAGCTGCAACTCCAATAGTTCATCAACCAGCGCTATATTGCTTTGTACAAACACACCTAGCATGTCAGTATCGGCACCCGGAAAGGCTTTTTGTGGTTGTTTATCAAACTCACTTTGCCCTGTTGCATCTAATCGTGTTTTAAAACGCGGTCGGGTTGTGTCGTAACGCTCAAAGTCAAACCCATAAACAAGTTGTTGGTCAATTCCTCCAGTTACCAGCTTTTTGTCTAACACTAATTTAGCGCCTAAGATCTGCTGCTCAAAACGGTAGTCATTATGATCAACATAAGGGCCTGTTCGCCCATTACCTGCACGAACTTGCGCACTTTTTTGTTCAAAGTCGGTTATATAAACCTGTGCGTCTAAATTATCGTACATACTTGTTGAGGCACTGCTTTTAAAGCCAATAGAAAAAGATAAATTGGTATTTTCATCCACTGTTTCTTGTGCACCAACTGCAACAACCTGCGTTGTTTTTTGCTCAAATAAATCGACGGTTGCCAGCAATGTATCCGTTTGGTTTATTCGTTGCTGCGACTTTAAAACAACAGCATTGCTGTCGTAGTCAAATTCAGGCAAGTCTTCATTGAAGTTTTGTGTTTCTTTGCCATCACGACGCGTCAATACAATGGATGTGGCATTGTCACCAAAGCGCTTAGCAAATGCACCTGTTAATGAGGTTTCATCGCTTAAGCCATTAAAACCCACTTGTACACTGGCAAATTGTGCTTGCTTGTTTAGGTGATCTTCTGGTGTTTTACTTGAGATAACGACGATGCCACCAAGCGCATCAGAGCCGTATAATGAAGAAGCAGCGCCTTTGGCAACTTCTATTTGCTTTACCCCTTCAACATCTAAATACCCGCGACCTACTAATAAACCGTTGCCGCCTTGGTAAGCATCATTAAGCCTGCGACCATCTTTAACATAAACAACTCGATTGCCGCCCATACCACGAATATTTAACGCCTGTGCTTGTCCTGCACTCCCTGTGGCATTAATACCGGTTTGAAAACGAAATGCCGTGCTCAAATCAACCGCAAGTTCTGCAGCTATATCTTGCTCAGTAACCACATTAACACTACCAGCAACATCTGATAGCTTTTGATCAATGCGTGAGCCAGTGACCACGATTACTTCACTATTTTTTTCAAACTCTTCTGCAAACACACTGGTGCTGTTGGCGCACGCCATAATCAAACCAAGAGAAATTGCGGTGTGTTTAAATACCATTTTTATATACCTCAAACAGGGAAACAAGTAATTGCTCGACACTATAAAAGCACAACCACTCAAATGCAAATGAAAATAACTATCACTTAGATATAGATTTAATTCCCCTTTTTATATACACTACACTCCTCAAGTAGCGCGTGCTAACAAGCTAAACAAGCAACAGCTGCTCAAAAAAGTAAGTTCATAAAAGACGAGAAAAAGATGAAACTAAAACTATATCTATTCTTAACATTGTTTATACATAGCTTTAGCGCTCACGCTGAGCGTTTGGTCATTGCCGGTGGAACATTAACAGATATCGTGTTTGCACTGGGCGCTGGCAATCAAGTTGTTGCCGTGGATACATCAAGCACTTGGCCTGAACAAGCAACCGCTTTACCCAAAATTGGCTATTACCGAGATTTAGCAGCTGAAGGCATATTAGCGCAATCACCAACGCTTGTTTTAACACTTGAAGGAAGTGGCCGACCTGAAGTACTCACTCAGCTACGTGATACCGGTATTCGCCTTAATCACTACAAAAAGCCCACCCAAGTAAATGAGTTATTTGCGCTAATAAAAACCATAGGTGACGACTTAAACAAACAACATAATGCAACAGCACTAATTAAGAAGCTAACACAGCAACTGCCCAAGCCTACTGAGCCCACCAGCCTCACTGCGCTGTATATTTTTTCATCTGGTGATCGCGGTGTGCTAGTTGCTGGTAAAGAAACCGTACCAGATGTGTTATTACGCTATACAGGCATTAAAAATTTAGCAACTGGGTCTGGCTTTAAGCCATATAACCTCGAAGCTCTGCTAGCAAGCAACCCCGACTTTATCATTGCTCCTAGCCACAACGTACAGTCGCTAGGCGGCAAAGAAGCGTTTTGTAAGCAACCTTCATTGGCTCTTTTACCTGCGGCACAAAAATGCCAGTTACTGGTAATGGATACCTTGATATCGGTCGCTATGACATCGCGTTTACCTGAAGCCATTGCTATTTTGGCGAACTACACACGCAATACATTATGAACAATATTGCGCACCCACTCCTTAATACCAAACAGCATATTCACTGGTATTGGTTAAGTGCTGCACTACTGGGCGTGCTGGCTTGGTTATCACTTAGTAGTGGTGCCGTTGGCTGGGACTGGAAAATGCCAATTTTATGGTTACTACCTGAGTCCATGACCAGCGATGTTGAACCACTACATATCAGCGTTGTGACTCAAATTCGCTTACCTAGGTTGGTATTGGCAATTTTAATTGGCGCGGTATTGGCAAGCTCTGGCGCTGCCACACAAGCATTGTGCAGAAACCCTTTGGCAGATCCCAGCCTAATGGGCATTACAGGTGGAGCAGCAATGGCTGCCGTAGCTATAATCGCACTCAGTGCCAAAGTCAGCTTTATTCACGAAGCGATGGTGACACCCGCGGCTTTTATTGGTGCTATCAGTGTAACGGCGCTTATTCATAAAGTAGCAAGCCATCAAGGGCAAGTGCAGATCACCACCTTATTATTGGCAGGTGTTGCCATTAATGCGATGGCTATGGCAGTAATTGGCTTATTTAGCTTTTTTGCTGATGATAGCGCTTTACGATTGATGACTTATTGGCAAATGGGGTCTTTAGGTGGCGCAAGTTGGTCAGCAATGCAATATGGCGCACCGCTTATTATTGTGAGTATTAGTGCCTTATTTGTACGACGCAAAAAAATTAATGCGCTCATGTTGGGTGAACTAGAGGCCCGCCACTTAGGCATTAATGTTAAAAAGCTTAAAACAGAAATTGTGATTATTGTCGCGCTAGGTGTTGGCGGTGCTGTCGCATTGGCTGGTATGATTGGCTTTGTAGGGCTATTGGTGCCTCACGTTGCACGCCTACTTGTGGGGCCTGATCTTAGACGTATGTTACCACTGAGTATGTTACTCGGTTGTGTGCTCATGCTCATAGCCGATTGGATATCGCGATTAGTGGTTGCACCTTCTGAGCTTCCTATTGGCATAGTCACTGCGCTTTTTGGTAGCCCATTTTTTGTTTATCAACTTTTAAAGCAAAAGCGAGGTCAACATGCTTAGTTGTCAGCAGTTATCTATTCAGCGAGGACAAAAACGCATTTTGCAAGCGGTTAACTTTACACTTAACAGTGGCGAATTTGTGGTACTACTGGGTGAGAACGGCGCTGGTAAATCAACGTTATTAAGTGCAATTTGTGGCGATATTCCATTTTCTGGTGACATTTGTTTTGCCAATAAAGCCATTGCCGCCCATGACGAACAAACGCTTGCTACCAAGCGAGCGGTCCTTTTGCAAAACAACCGCGTTAACTTTGCATTTTCTGCCGCGCAACTGATTGCAATGGGCCGCTACCCATATCATGAATCTGAAAATGAACAAGCAGCCGTGGTCAGTACACTCATCGATCAGTTAAACTTAGCTAAATTAGCACCAAGAGATATCACTGAATTATCAGGCGGCGAATTTCAACGTGTGCAATTTGCCCGTTGCTTAGCTCAGCTCAACGCACATAAAAGTACCACAAAAGGTAAATTAATGTTGCTGGATGAGCCGACATCAGCACTTGACATGCACCACCAACATCTTACTTTGAGCAAAGCTAAAGCATTTGCTCAACAAGGCAATACCGTGGTCGCCGTGTTACATGATTTAAACCTAACCTCTTTGTATGCTGACCGTGTACTATTATTAAACCAAGGACGACTATGTCACGATGGTAAGCCACAAGAGGTTTTACAGCATTCGGTATTACAACCAATTTATAAAACCGATATGCAAATAACAACGCACCCAAATTATCAAATTCCGATGATATTTTCAGAACCAGAACGAGGAGTAACCCATGCGTGAACAAGCGGCCTTTGAAGCCCGAACATTAGTCAGACAATCCAATGTTTGCGTTATTTCAACTATTTCTAAAAACCTAGCTGGGTATCCATTTGGTTCGGTTTCGCCCTTTATGAGCGACAATGAAGGCCGATTAGTATTTTACATTGCAGGTATAGCGCAGCACTCAAGAAACTTATCTGAAGATAGCAAAGTATGCGCGACGGTATTTGATGCCGCCGAGCAAGGGGACCAAAATGCCCATGCACGCGTAACCATTGTTGGCGATGCCACATTAGTACCCGAAGATGAATGTGAAGCATTGCTCGCACGATACGAGCGACAATACCCAGAAGCGGTCAGCTATCGCCAAGCACACGATTTTGCACTTTGGCGTATGGACGTAAAACGTGTACGTTACATTGGTGGGTTCGGTCATATCTTTTGGATAGAAAAAGACGAATGGCAGCAAGTTCAACCGCAGTGGAATTTAAACGACGAAACCAATATGGTTGAGCACATGAACCAAGATCACAGCGATGCCAACCGGTTAATTTTAAAGCTAACCCATAATATTGAAGCGCAAGAGGTGCTCATGACCACTATTTTAACCGATGGCTGTTACCTGCGCGCGAATGAAAAAAATCACTATGTACAGTTTGAAAAACGCTGCTTAGATGCAACTTCAGTGCGTAAAGAGCTGGTCAGGTTGACCAAAGCTGCGCGTGAGCAAAAAGCGGAGCTGAGTACTATTTAACCTCAATTTATCATGCTTCAGATAGGTTGGATGCGCATTGTGCCATCCAGCCTTTTGGCATATACAGCTCTACAAGTTTTATGTAACCGCACTGATAAGCACCAAAATACTCACTGTTGCAAACAACACCCAAGACAAATGCCTGCCTTTAGACCCCAGTAACGCAATAAGAAAGTGGATACTAAAAGTGATAAAAATAATTTGTGCAACAATGCCCTTGTCCAGTTCAGGCTGCGCTAAAGCAACCACAATACCAGCAAACCCAAGCCATGCAATAGACGTTAAATGCCATGCAAAACGTAGCGTGCGTTTGGTAAAATCGTCACTGCCAAATAACTTTGGCAAGTTGTTACGTTTAAATAATCTACACAGAATGTAACGCTCCCCAAGATATGAATGAGCAATCGCAACTACGAGCAATAAAATGGCACAAAGATATAAGATAAATTCCATTTCTTCTCCTTAAAAAGCATTAACACAGTACACTTCAACAGTTTGCTTAAATGACATTACCAGCAAAACTCAAAAAGTACTATGGCGCTCACCGTCCTTCAAACCAAGTAATATCAATTGCATTAAGTAAGTGTTCAGATATTGCGGCAGATAAATGGCTTAGTAACAAGGCAAATATTTCGCTATGTAGTTATTCTACATGAGAAATGTTTAACGCAGTTAATGAGTTATTTAGCTCGCTAGAATGATCAATAATTTAATAAAATTGGTATAACATATCATCGCGCACTACAACAGCTTTACTCGCTCATCTACACACTCGTAAGAGCCCATTTCAAACTCACGGCATATCCAAGGTCTATTTTCGTAAATAGTGCACATGAAGGTGTCTCTGTCTAAGGCGGCGCATAAGCCGTCGCCTAATCGTTGCATTGTTTCGCCACCATACTGATCACGTTGGATAAACTTTTCTGGCACGCCGGTGTCTGACATAATCATCACTTCAAGGCGGCAACAACATGCTTGGCAACTAGCGCAAGATACACTGCTCGAAAGAGTGTCTTTGATCGGTATATTCATGAGTACCTATAATTTTACTAATTATCCATAATACCTGAATTCTAGTATGGCTACTCTCTATTTATACCAAGTTAGATAATTTAGGTAACACCAATAATTAAACCCCCGCAAAATTCACAGTTTTACCCATAAAAAACCGAATGCAGTACATTCGGGTTTTTCTTTTTCCTCTTTGCTTTACGGCACGTAGTGCATACTCGGTACGATTAATTGCCTACCTCCAAACTCTGACGCATCTGCATCAAGGTCCATGGAATTTATAGACTGCACTAAATTCTCAAACATCCATTCCACTTTTGCATCTGTCATGGTAGCAATGCTATCTGATAGTGTAACCTCGGCCTTACCATGCAGGATATTTTTGTCCCAAATTCTTGTCTGAGCATGTTCAATGCCAACTGCCGTAATACTGCGAGATTTTCTGCTCCATTATCTTGATAAATTTGGCAATTATCCTCATTCATACTCACATCCAGTACCCAATGCAGACTGTTTTCTATTTGCCAATGGTGGCGAACGCCATTAGCCAGTTGCTGTTCATTTAAATTGACTGAACTGATGTGATATCGGTAGCTTAATTCTGGCTCTTTGCCTTTGGTTGCCCGAAAGCCAATGCTCATGCCTAGTGTACGCAATTGGGGCCATTGGGGAAACTGCTCTGCCAGCGCGCTGGCATCTTGTGTATAGTATATTCTGGCCTCAATTCGAGCCTTATTTTTTCTATAATAATGCCATCCATCGGCTGCTGACGCTGGGTTTTAAATGCTCGTTTTACCGCTTCAAATAAGGTGCTTTGATTTGCTTTTAGTGCTAATAAATAGTCTCCTCCCTTATCAATAATTTTCTCGGCAATATCCGTTTGGCAGCCCATTGCGTCAATGGATACCAGTGCGCCACTGACGTCTAACATATCTAATAACTCTGGAATGGCAGTAATTTCATTCGACTTATCAGCTGTGTTTATTTGCCCAAGGACAAGTTTGTTGGCGCAGGCAAAGACGTTCACCATATGAATGGTGGCGCTGCGGTCATCGCGATGATAAGAGCTTCGCAGTGTCTTGCCGTCTATCGCAATAAGTTCGCCTGAAGTGTTTTTTTGAATATCACGCATCCAATTGGCGAAACAAAACTGAAACGGTTCCGGGTCAATGCGTGATAACGTGCGGGCAATCGTATCGTCGGCGGGTACACCATCAACCAAAAAGCCATGCTTTTGGAACCACTCAAGATATCCTTCTGCATAATCTCGAATATCTGACCAGCCTTGAGCACCTGCAATTATTCCACACAGGGACACGAACATTAAGTCATGCAGCGGATAGTGGACCTTAGCAGTTTGTCGGCAGTCTTTAATTGCATTAAAGTGGGTAGTAAAGCTTCAAGGAACATGGAGTGATGCTCAAAAATGAGTATGAGCTCACAGCAAGCGCGCGAGGTCAACTTTAGAGTATTTTTTGCTTAAATAATGTTCGCGATCTTGCCCTGATGCTTCGTACCGTTAGGAAGAGTATATTCTCTAGAGGTAACAGGTCTAGAAAGGTTATAACTCTCAAAATACCTATGATTTAGTAAATCCATTTATCTGTCCTTAAATTAAAGCTTTTTATAGAAAAATTTGAAAAGCACCAAAGAGAATTTAAAATAAAAATTAACAAGCCCACCTATAACGATAAAAAAAACAAATAACCCGGGAGCACCAAATAACAACAAAGCCTCTTTTGACTCGTAAATAAAGAATCGCTCTACCTCACCAGCTTCGTTCAACCCACCTCCCCCCATATAAAACAAATGATAACAAGCGTACGCAGCCAAAAAGTGATATACAAAAAGATGTAAAAATCCATAGCACAGCTTTTCTGACTTACTATAGTTTTGAAAAGATTTTTTTACCCTCTTAATCACAACCGAGCTGTCACACAAGAAAAAACCAACTAATGAAACTGGTATAAAAAACAAGACCCACACAGTATAAATACCGCCATGATATGGATACATATAACCGGAAGACAACTCCTGCGCCTTCATAACAGGGTTTATTCCTCGATGAAACTCAACAATAGCACTATACCAATATGGGTATGCAGAATCAGTACTTAGGCGAAGCATCACTGCTTTATAATCTACCCAAAAGTAATAAATCATTACATGTAAAAAAATATAAAATAAAAAGAGAACACATATGGATCTTATTGCTAATAATTCAACTCGTGGGTACCAAACTGGTTCTTTCTCAAGCTTTTTAAAACACACATTTAAAAAATAAAGTAACATATTTAAACCTTATAGAACCTAAACACCATCTTCAACAGTACAGAGCCAATACTTTATGTGTTTAGATGATATGATTTGGCAATTACCGCATCAGCGATGGTGTCAAGTTGAGGATCAAAGTGCACCAGTACATTATCTGGATCAATACCACCTACTAACCCAGTATCAACGGAGAGCTCCGAACCTATTAGCCCACCTTCGGTAATAGAGCCGTCAGTATTAATCCAACGTTTAGTGCCATCTGGTAAAGTATACTCCCGAGCCACAACAGGCGTTGACAAGCTATACTTTTGAAAATATCTATGCTGTAAATTATCCATTTTGGAAGCTCCCTCTTAAATTAACTTTTTAAAATAATAACAAACTCTAATATAAACATGGATCAAAGAACCAATAACCATAAAGAAAAAAACAGGCCCGCCGCTCCAAAAAACATCAGCTCCTCTTTATTCCTATAAATAAAAAATCGCTCCGAAACACCATCATTATTAATATACGGGGTCCCCATAAGAAAAATATGGTAATATGCATACCAGCAAACGAAATGCAAAACAATCAAAATAATAATAACAAATAAGTATGAATAAAGTTTTGTTCGTCCTTGAATCTTACTCTTAAGGTTCTTTACTAGTAGAGATAAGTTGGCGAAGAGCAGACCATATAAAATCATTGGTACAGAAAATATCACCCACACGGTATAAATCGCACCATGGTAGAGTTCCATAGAGCCCGATGCCTTTGCTTGTTGCTCAAGAACTGGATTAAAACTGCTATGCCAATTAACAATGACTTCAAGCCATTTCGGATACCCCTCTACACCACCCGAAGCACTATATACTTGAGGATCAATCAACACGTAGTAAATAAAAATATGCAGCAAAATAAATAAAGCCAACATAGCGTATAGAAAATAATTGGCTTTCTTTATATCTATACCAGCAACTGAATACGGCTCCTGTATTTTTTTAAAAAAACGCTGCTTAAAACACATATTCCACCTCATTAAAATAGCAAATATAAAAAACCAAAAAACACCACCACTCCCTTTTATTATTTACTTTATACAATCGACTCAAAGCAAAAAACACAACACCATATATAAAAAACAAAAAGGAGAATAAAACCCAAACAGTGTATAGCGCAATACTGTAAGGGTTTATTTTAAGCGATGATTGTATATGGGGTGCTAGAATAGGCAATTTAATACAGTAGCAATCAATCAAGTATAAATACCACATTGGAAAACCTGATTGACCTCCACTGCGAGTATATTCTGTAGGTTCAATAAGGAAAAAGTAAATCACAACATGAAGAAGTAAGAACATGAGCAACATACTAAGAAGGCATATAAGCCTCACTTTCTTTATGTTAGTACTTATGTTCTCAAAATATGATAATTGATCAAAAACTTGTGTTCGCAACATACACTCTTTCCTTAAGGTAGTTAGTTGTACTTACTACGTTTAATGTCAGCGCTCCCTCGCGCCTTCTTGCATATGCTGCATAACCGGTGACAGTAAAAACTCAACAATATATCGCTGCCCTGTTTTTACTTCAGCGGTTACATTCATCCCTGCGCTCAAGGGAACTTCTCTACCATCCACATTGAGGGACTGCTTATCAAGTTTAACTTTTATTGGAAAAATCAAACCTAATTGTTCGTGCTCTACAGCATCGGTAGAGACATCAATTAGAGTCCCTTCAATCACCCCATACCGCGTAAATGGAAAGCTCTCTACTTTTACTTCAACACTTTGCCCTGCATAAGCAAAACCAATGTCTTTGTTGAGTAACCCTGCTTCTACAATAAGCTCATCATCTTGCGGCTCTGCGCAGCATTAATCACAGGGTCTAACTCAAGTAACAAATCCCCTTTACTGACCTTTTGCCCTTCTTCCACATAAATTTTAGACACGACACCGGTTTCCATCGGCTGAACTGTTTTAACACGCTGCTTTGGAACAACTTTTCCATTGGCGGTAGCAACAATATCAATCGGACTAAAACACACCCAAGCAACCCCTACAATCAATAGTGACACTAATGCCCATACTATACCGCGAGCCAACTTAGGTGGAGGGGCAGCCTGTATTTCCAAGGCTGCCGGTAAAAATTCATAATCTATCACTTGAGACTTCATACCAGCTGCCTATTGAGTTTTGTTTCACTAAATTGCAGCTGGTAAAGGTAGTGGTAATGGCCTTGAGAGGCTAATAACTTTTTATGTGTTCCTTTTTCCACAACTCTTCCCTTATCTAACACCACAATACTGTCTGCATGTTGCACAGCACTCAGACGATGCGCGATAATAAATACCGTTCTGCCATGGCTGATCTTTTGCATGTTCTGTTGAATGATCCTTTCAGACTCGTAGTCAAGCGCACTTGTTGCCTCATCAAAAATCAAAATAGATGGGTTAGTCAGTAATGCTCTTGCAATGGCAATACGCTGTCTTTGTCCACCAGAGAGGTTAGCACCTTGTTCACCGACTTCTGTATCGTAGGCATGTGGCAATTCCAAAATAAAATCATGTGCACCCGCCAGTTTTGCAGCTTTTATAACTAAATCTAACGATGCTGAAGGATCGCTAAGCGCGATATTGTCACGTACACTGGCATTAAATAAAAAGTTTTCCTGCAACACCACCCCCACTTTTTGCCTGAGCCAACTGGGGTTAATCAATGAAAGGTCAACATTATCTACCAGTACTGGCCTGAGTTCACTAAATATAAACGCTGAACTAATTTAGTTAACGAACTTTTCCCTGACCCTGATCTACCCACAATACCTATAGTTTCGCCAGCTTTAACATCAAGGTTGATATCGCTCAACACATTAGGCCGCTCAGGCGAATAACAAAAGCTCACATGTTCAAAACGTACTGAGCCATTGAGTTGTGGTAAAGACAGTTTGTTTTTTTCGCCACTTTCAGTCGGGGAGTTAAGTATATCTCCTAGTCTTTCGACGGATATTCTCGCTTGTTGGAAGTCTTGCCAAAGGTTTGCAAAACGCATAATCGGAGCTGTAATTCTCTGCGCCAGTAAATTAAAGGCAATAAACTGACCTATCGAGAGGTTGCCATCTGTCACAGCTATTGCACCGAAATACAAAATGAGTAACCCAGTTAATTTAGTAATAAAAGAAGAACATTGACCATAAACATTATTTAATTGCCCAGATTTAAAAGACACGCTGACATAATCTGCCAATTTATCTTCCCATTTGCTGCGCATTTGCGGCTCAATCGCAAGCGACTTTACCGTTTCTACACCATGAACTGATTCAACTAAAAATGAATGATTTTCAGCACTTCGCTGAAACTTTTGTTCCAGATTGTGCCGGAGTTTCGGGCCTAGAATAAGTGCAATAGCAAAATAAAATGGTAGGCTACCAACAACAATCCAAGTTAGCATTGGTGCATAATAAAACATGACAGCAAAAAACACCGATGTAAACAGCATATCCAGTACAACTGTCAGTGCCGACCCTGTCATGAAGTCTCGAATGGTATCTAACTCTTTTAATCTAGCAACGGTATCGCCCACTCTGCGTGACTTAAAAAAGGCAATAGGCAGCTTCAGCATATGATCATACAAAAGAGAGCCCAGCTCAACGTCCACTCGGTTTGTTGTATGACTAAATAAGTAACCGCGTAAACCTGTTAGCAATACTTCAAAAGTAATAACGAAAAGAAACCCGATTGCTAACACATCAAGCGTGGTCATCCCTTTATGAACCATAACTTTATCTATCGCAACTTGGAAAAAAATGGGGGAAGCAAGCGCTAGTAACTGGATAAAAAATGAAGCGATAAGCACATCAGTAAAAAAGCGCTTGTACTTAGCCATCACGGGTAAAAACCATTTAAACCCAAAACGCGCAGTTTGTGTCAGTAACCCTTGGCGTGGGATAAGCATCAAAAGCTGTTGTTCATAGCTTTCATAAAACGACTCATTGGATACCAGCTCAACAGGCTTGCTGGAAGTAACATCTTGTACCAATACTCCCTTCTCTGAGCAACCCACAATGAGCACAAAGTGTCCCTCAACATGTTTTGCAATCACAGGAAATATTTTCTGGTTAAGCATTGAGACAGGGGTTGCTTTAAACTTAGCTCTAAACCCCAGTGACTTTGCGGCACGGATCAACTGGATATTAACAAACTTAGATTCGCTAAGTTTAGAGTCTGTAAAGTTACGCCTCAACTCGTCGATATTAACGGCTCGCTTGTGGAACCTACCTGCCAAAGCAAGGCAAACCAGTCCTGATTCGAACTGGTGGTAATTTTTATCATCCATGATACTTCTTTTATATAGTAAATGTGTGACGCAGTGAATGCAGTTAAAACCACACCCTTTTATGGCCGCAAGTCTAGCATAGCCAGATACACTTTAAAATAAATTTAATACATTGATTTACAATGAAAAACCCCATTTTAATTAATGATTTGATTTCATTTTTCACACAAGAAAAACATAATACTAACTGGTAAAACGCATTATTAACTTACCCTTTATGTTACGCATTACCACTGGTTAAAACATAACCATACAGCACAAACATTACATACACTTTACCCTTCTTAGTAATGAACTAGAAACATCTGCACACACCAGTATCAAACAGCGATGCGAGCACGCTAAAGAAGGTAAACAACCAAGTCAATTAGCTCGATTTGCAGGCAAACCAAGAAAACATATCTCCAAAGGTCTACCTTTTGAACTCAAATCTTACCTAGAATTAGTTGAGCTGACAGGTAAGTGTATTCGAGCCGATAAATATGGCTATTTATAGAATCGAATCAAACGCCTATTTTAAAGCGCCTTAATATTAAAGCCGAAAACTGGCTTAAACTAACCACTCAATTTGAAAAGGTATTTCATAGCGCTGTAGGCAGAGCCAATTCGCTTGATATATATTGCCAAAGGCAAAAACGAAAACGAAAACGAAGAAATTGCATATCCCACACGAAAGCATTGTTAGTCTGACGCAAAATATTAATTTATTTAATATGATAATATGCCAACCCAATGGTCGCTATCACTATGGCAAAAATAAGCTAATACGCCCTCTGATACGATTAAAATCCTAAGAATAAGCTCACTTACTACCATTCAAAACCAACTCAGAGCAAAAAAACAGCAACAAAAAGTTCAAGTTAGTTATTCAAAAAGTGACTGTCCGTAGTTATGGATATGGTTTTCGAAGCATAGCACGCATAATACTTTGATTTTATTCTGCTTTATTGAAAAAGCTAAAAGCAATACCAACTCCTGCACCGATAACTATACCAATACCCACATTATCAAAAACAAATTTGCCAAAAATAATACCTATTCCAGCTCCCATAGCTATAGCTAGCCCCATATTGCTAGCTTTAGGTGCTTTGCTTTTATCATCTTCGTTCATCTGAAATATCCTTGTTATGAGTATCACATCAATGTATGAAACCAACGCCTTGCTCTGCTGCACATACTGCGAAGAGCTATTTGTGAAAAATTATCGCACCAACGACACACGCAAAACAAACGCGGCAGTATGTGCCAGATGGAGCAATTTGTTAGGGGCTGCCCAAAGCCATGACTGTTACCATTAAAAATAATGTTAAAAATACTGCATACACAGTCACGAAAGCACCGTAAATAATTGAATTAAAAGTTAAAAAGCGAACAGATTAAACTGTGTAGCATCAGCTCCTGAAACGAGCAACTCTACAACCTCAACGCCTATTAAATGGGCTTAAAACTGTTGGCTAAAATTAGCAATGCACGAGCAAAAAGCCAACAGTTGTTTTGTTCGTTTGATTGCCTTGTTATATTTTTTATACCATAATCCAATATATATTGGTACTTGAGGTTTTTCATTATGGCTAAAAATACGAGCGTAACATTAGGCGAGCATTTCGATCAATTTATAAACCAGCAACTTAACTCAGGTCGCTATGGTTCTGCAAGTGAAGTGGTTCGTGCCGGTTTAAGAGTATTAGAAGATCAAGAAACAAAAATGCTTAATTTACGTAATATGCTTGTAGAAGGTGAAACCAGTGGTATTGCTGATTATTCGTATGATTCCTTAGTCTTAGAGCTAGACAAAGATAACAACTAATGTCGAAATTTGAAGTATCAGGAAAAGCTAAAACAGATTTAATTAAAATAGCTAGATATACTCAATTAACTTGGGGAATAGAACAAAGGAATGATTATTTAAAGCTGTTAGATAATACTTTCCATCAACTAGCAAGTGAACCTATGTTAGGAGTTAGTTGCGATTATATAAGAGAAAGTTACCGAAAATGCCCTCAAGGTAGTCACGTAATTTATTACAAAGAATACCAAACAAGCCAAATTTTAATTGTAAGGATCTTACACAAGAGTATGGATGTTAGCCGCGCTCTGTGAAAAATATAACAGCTTATTCTCTCCCAAAATATCGGAATAACTACCGACAAAACAAGCTATATTACGTGTCTCAATCTTCCCTCGCAAAAAGCGTAATGTAAACAACTGGTAAAGAGCGCTCAAAAATAGCCTTCGTCAAATGTGGACAAAACGTGCCGTAATAATGCTATCGGACAAATAACTAGCTATAAAAAACAACACTTCTAACACAAAAAACGGCTTATAACGTTATGTTTTTTGACCATAGTGTAAGTGTCGTTGTGCTAACAAATAGGCACAAAAAACCCGAGTTTAACCCGAGTTTAACCCGAGTTTAACTCGGGTTTTTCTCACTCATTATTCATTAAAACTTAGGGCCACCACCGCCCATCATGCCCGGTGGCATCATGCCTTTCATGCCACGCATCATTTTTTGCATGCCACCTTTACCTTTCATCTTTTTCATCATTTTTTGCATTTGCGTAAATTGCTTCAACAATTTGTTGATGTCTTGTACTTGTGTACCAGAGCCTGCTGCAATGCGTTTTTTACGTGAGCCTTTGATGATTTCAGGACGTGTACGCTCTTTCGGTGTCATGGAGCTAATGATAGCTTCCATTTGTACAAAAGTTTTGTCGCCCACTTGGCCTTTTACAGCATCAGGCAAATTGTTCATGCCCGGCAGTTTTTCTAACATCGACATCATACCGCCCATGTTTTTCATTTGCTTCAGCTGCTCTGCAAAGTCTTCTAGGGTAAAGCCATCACCTTTAAAGACCTTTTCAGCCATTTTACCGGCTTTGTCTTTATCAACCTTCATCTCTACTTCTTCGATGAGTGATAACATATCACCCATGCCCAAAATACGAGACGCTATACGGTCTGGGTGGAATGGTTCTAACGCGTCAGTTCGCTCCCCTACACCCATAAATTTAATTGGTTTACCGGTAATATGACGAATCGATAATGCTGCACCACCGCGCGCATCACCATCAGTTTTAGTTAAAATCACACCGGTTAATGGTAATGCTTCATCAAATGCTTTGGCTGTGTTGGCCGCATCTTGACCAGTCATTGAGTCAACCACAAACAACGTTTCGATTGGGTTTATCGCACTGTGCAGTGCTTTAATTTCATCCATCATGTCATTGTCGACATGTAAACGGCCTGCAGTATCAACAAGTACCACATCGATGAACTTTTTCTTGGCGTGGCTAATTGCATTAGTGGCAATATCGACTGGCTTTTGCGAAATATCACTTGGGAAAAAGTCAACGTCTACTTCGTTTGCCAAAGTTTCAAGCTGCTTGATTGCCGCTGGACGGTATACGTCGGCACTGACCACAAGCACAGACTTTTTCTTACGCTCTTTTAAAAACTTAGCTAATTTACCAATACTGGTGGTTTTACCCGCACCTTGCAGACCTGCCATCATTACAACCGCTGGCGGCTGTGCAGCTAGGTTCAGCTCTTCATTTGACTCGCCCATGGCTTTTTCAAGCTCTTCGCGAACAATTTTAATGAATACCTGACCGGGACTAAGGCTTTTGGTTACCTCAACGCCAACCGCACGTTCTTTTACTTGTTTAACAAACTCACGAACCACAGGTAACGCGACATCGGCTTCAAGTAGCGCCATACGGACTTCGCGCAGTGTTTCTTTGATATTATCTTCGGTTAGACGGCCTCTGCCGCTGATGTTTTTTAGCGTTTTACCTAAACGGTCCTGGAGGTTTTCAAACATGTATTAGGTTCCAATAAATCGTAATTGCTAAACATTATACTGATATGGCCCCGACTAATACAGTGTTCAAGTGCATACAAAGTTTCTTTTTAGAAACTCTATGCAAGAAGCAATGCTTAAAATACAATGGCTCTATAAAGGAAATTTATTATTAGGCACACTTTGATGTTGATTGTTAGCTTGTCTTTATTTGCCAGTCTGTTTTATGTGCTTGCCACAGGTCATGTTTTATCACGCCTGTTTGACAAAGACGGCCCAAATCAAAAGCTCACCATTATTTTAAGTACACTGGCAATTTTGTCGCACATGCTGCTGCTAGTAAACTCCGTGTTTACTCATGAAGGGCAAGATTTAAGCACCGTTAACGTTGCTTTGCTAACCTGTTGGGTAATTGTAGTCAGTGTCACCACAGTATCATTAAAGTTTCCTGCCACCTTATTGCTGCCTGTAGTGTATGGCTTTGCTGCCATTTTACTTACTGCAAGCCTCTTTATTCCCCATCACATGGTGATGCAAACCATCAATATTGATTTAGGTTTGGTGGTGCATATTTCTTTGTCTTTACTTGCCTACTGCGTGCTTATTATCGCGACTTTATATGCGGTACAATTTTTTTACATAGATAACCGATTAAAACATAAAGACCTCGCAATTATGCACAGCCACTTACCGCCGCTCATGCAAGTAGAAAGACAGTTGTATCAACTGCTAACCATAGGCACAACATTGTTAACATTGGCACTTATCTCAGGGTTTACATTTTTAGATGGCATGTTTGCTAAAGAGTTTATCCATAAAACGGTATTGTCTTTGATGGCTTGGACTATTTTTGCAACGGTTACTTTAGGTCATCATAGATTTGGCTGGCGTGGCAAATCTGTGGTAATTTCTATCATGGTAGCTTCAGGTTTAATGACTCTTGCTTATTTTGGCAGCAGATTTATTCAAGAAGTTATCCTAGGTAAGTTTTAGCTTGACTCTTATAGCCAGCTAACGCTTAATACACGCTCAAAAGTAAGAAAGGGATCCACTGTTGGACGACATATCTACAAGCACTTTATTTATTGTATTGGGCTTGCTTATCATGATGTCAGGCTATTTTTCTAGCTCTGAAACTGGGATCATGTCAATAAACCGCATTCGACTGCGTCATCTCGAAAAAGAAAACCACCGTGCAGCTAAGCGTGTAAGTAAACTGCTACGGCGCCCTGACAGGCTCATTGGCCTAATTCTCATTGGTAATAACTTAGTAAACATTGCTGCTGCTCAAGTAGCAACCATTATTGGCTTGCGCTTGTATGGTGATATGGGCATTGCTATCTCAACCTTTGTGCTCACATTAGTGGTGCTCATTTTTGCTGAAGTAACACCAAAAACATTGGCAGCGCTTTACCCTGAAAAGGTCGCTTTTCCTAGCTCCATTATTTTAAAAGGTTTATTAAAAGTACTCTTCCCGCTGGTAGTGACCGTTAATTGGATAACCAATGGCATGTTAAAACTATTTGGTATTTCTAATAAACAAATTGAAGAGCATAGCTTAAGTAAAGAAGAACTAAAAACGGTTGTGAACGAATCAAGTGCGCTACTTCCAAGTAACCACCAAAACATGCTCACCTCGATTTTAGACCTTGAACAAGTTACCGTTGAAGACATTATGATCCCGCGCAACGAGATCAATGCCATTGATATCAACGATGATTGGAAAATCATTTCGCGTAAGCTAACCCATGCACAACATACCAGAGTGCTATTATTTAGAGACCAAATTGATGATGCAGTAGGCTTTATTCACTCTCGTGATGCGCTGCGCCTACTCACTAAAGAGCAATTTGATAAACCTTCATTACTGCGTGCCGTGCGTGAGATTTACTATATTCCTGAAGGTACATCACTCAATACGCAGCTGTTAAAATTTCAGCAAAGCAAAGAGCGTATTGGTATTGTGGTCGATGAGTATGGCGATATTCAGGGGCTCGTCACACTTGAAGATATTCTAGAAGAAGTAGTTGGCGACTTTACTACCACACAAACACCTGCAGCCAGTGACGAAGTTAATATACAAAGTGACGGCTCAGTACTTGTTGATGGAGCAGCAAATATTCGTGATATCAATAAAGAAATGAACTGGGTGTTACCAACCGAAGGCCCTAAAACACTCAGTGGTTTAATTGTTGAGCACCTTGAGGATATTCCCGATGCGCCTCTTAGTCTAATGATAACCAACTACAAAATGGAAGTCGTTGAATTAAAAGAGAATATGGTTAAACTTGTTAAAGTCATGCCGGGCAAGAAAAAGCATTAACCTATCTATCAGTGTATAAAAAAGCAC
>NZ_ARPN01000026.1:0-468 GCF_054966645.1 Pseudoalteromonas sp. SANK 73390 | reverse complement strand
GTTCAAAAGCGAATTAAATCAGCCAAAGACGCTAAACAACCCAAACAACTCGCTCGCTTTGCAGGTAGCCCCAGAAAACACATGCCCAAAGGGCTGCCCTTCGAGTTAAAGTCTTATTTAGAATTAGTTGAGCTAACGGGCCGCTGTATACGAGAAGATAAACGCGGACATATAGAGCAACGCACTCTTCCTATTTTAGAACGATTAAACATAGCACCTGAAAACTGGTTAAAACTCACCACACAATTTAGCAAAGTGTTCAAAGGGGCAGTAGGGCGACCCAATAAGCTTGACGGCTATTATACTCATTTAGAAGTAAAACGGCGAACAGGCATCAGTCAATGTGAAAAGCTATTCGCTTAAATAACTCAACAACAAAAAACACCAATCATGCTGATAAAGTAGGCAAAACCGCGACTAACTTTTTTGCAATTACCTCTTAAACTCTAGGATAAAACTAAAAATAGT
>NZ_ARPN01000025.1:0-27399 GCF_054966645.1 Pseudoalteromonas sp. SANK 73390 | reverse complement strand
GCTTTCCTAGTGAAAATAAATAGCACACCAATAAGTAAAACATTTCACCATCTTTATTGCAGTTCATTATTTGGGCAATTATCATTGAGTATAGATTGGGCCGATTTAAGTAGGCTATGCTCAGGACTTCGATGATCAGAGGTTACTTCAAACATAAAAATACCACCTAGTAACTCATCCTTTACATAGCTAAATTTCTTTTTTATGGTTTGTGGTGATTCAAAATAGATATTATTAAATTTCTCTTTAGCTATATCTGCCAAATTTCCATCGAGTTCATTCACTATACTGCGATAAGAGTGATGATTTATCGTATTATTCGACGCATTTTCAAACTCAATGCCGTACGCTGGTACGCCAACTAAAACCTGATTTCTATTAAATCCTCTGTCTAATACGAACTCGATGGATTTTATGAATGTACTATAGTCTGAGTGGTATCCAATCACTGATTCAGGCCAAGCACCAGTAAAGTCAAATGCCATTAAATTAACGTAATCTGCATGCTTTTGTAGTTCAGGAAGGTATTGCTCTCCAACCCAATTACCCGCCATAATATCTACCGTAAGAAGCAACTCTGGTTTCATAGTCGCTTTTAAACGTTTAACAAGATCTACTAGTTGTTGACTTTCGATAGGGTCATTGCCACTTTTTCCTTGCACATGCTGATAAGTCCAATATTCCCAATCTATATCAATACCGTCAATTTTATGATGTTCAACATACAACAATAAATTAGATACAAACTCTGTTACTAGCTCATAATTTTTATAAAGTTCAACAAATCCTTGGCTCCCCTTACCTGCACCACCGACAGAAATAATAACTTTTTTATCCTTACTATGAGCCAATGAAACAAGAGTATCTACAAATAAATCAGTCTCTTGGGAATGCAGCTCACCGGTAGACATTGGGTAAATTGAAGAAATGGCAATATGCGTGAAATCATTCCAAGGCAATGACTTTAATTCTGCATTACTATGCTTCCAAACAGGATAAACTGCAATAATGGGTTTACAACTCGGTTCAGAGATATGTTCAGCGTACATACTGCCTGATTTTTCAGAACAACCTAATAATGCTAAAAAAGCTACAAAAAAAATATATCTAACAAATAACTCCATACCAACCCGTTTATACATCTCAGTAAGCAACATGCATACTTGCAGCGCTCTACCTGCTAGCTGTAGCAAGACCAACACCAAAACACACAAAAATACTACCACTTACCTTGTTTAAAATAGCGCCGTCTTGTTTTGACGAAAACTTTGTTTTGGCAAGTGAGGCAAACAATGCATAGGCAGTATGAATCATAAGAACCAGTACGCTAAAAGTAACAGCTAAAAGTATAAACTGGGCCATGTAGCTTTGCGTTGTATTGATGAATTGGGGGAAAATAGCGATAAAAAACACAATGGCTTTTGGGTTTGAAACAGAAACGAAAAAACCTTCTAAAAAACAATATCGATAAGAAACGCTTTGCAAAGTGGGCGGTTGATCAACGCCTCCTTTAGATCGCAACATTTTAATACCCAAATAAATAAGGTATATCGCCCCCATCATTTTTACTACAGAGAAAGCGAAAAGAGAATTCGCAAGCAAAACACCAACGCCTGTAGCGGAAATGACAGCAACAAGCAAAATACCGAGCGAGACCCCAAAAATACCAGCTAGTGTTCTTGGTAACCCTCTTTGCATGGAATTGTTAAGCGTTAAAACAACTGCTGGGCCAGGAACCAAAATAGTCACCAAAGCAACACCAATATAAATGAGGTAATTATCCATTTATTCTCCTAATTATAGCTATTAAATAAGCAGTTTTAATCAAAACTACAGACTCATTGAAATATCCACATTATCGGCCTTTATTAACTAGTCTCTTAAACTCTTTTTTACTAGAAAGTGTTAGCCATTTTTTGTAGTCAATTTTGCGGCACTTGCACTACCCCAAGTAATATATCAACATATTTCACAACTGTTATCTTTTTTTGCATTAACTTGTAAGTTTTCATTTCCTATTTTTATTCATCATCTCTAAAGTTGACTGGCTAAATATTAACGCCTTTTACACATATACAAATCAACTTAAAATATGGCGATTACAGTACATTTAATCAGTTAAAATTCTTTAAATACTTCATAGTTAGTAAGTGCTATAAGCTATGTTCAAATATTCACAATCATGCCTTAGAGTATCTTTAAGCTGTTATTTTTCATTTTCATTGGTTAGGCACCCATTTAATAAAAATGAGTGCAAATAAATCATAAACTTATTTCTACTTTCTAATTTATTAGCGCAGAGAAATATAGCGTGCTTATTCACTTAAAAATATTAAAGAACAATCCATTCTATTAAACGATTAACGCTTAACAGCCTGAAAGACTCATGATACAGTACATAAAATGTTATAACATATCAAAATGAAGGATTGATAATGAAACCCTCACATTATGCTTGTCGTTTAAGCGTACTTTCTCTTTCACTGGCTGCCGCTTTTTCGGCTCAAGCGAATGATAACTCAGCAATAGAGACAATTGAAGTCACCGGCGAGCGTCAAGCTTATCGTGGTGAGTTTACTCACTTACAGTCTCCAGAAGCTGTTTTAGAATTTGATGCAGAACTTATTGAAAGCACTGGCTTAAATGGCTTAACACAAATTCTAGATATGTCGGCCTCAGTGAGCCGTCAAAATAGTTTAGGTGGGCTTTGGGATAGTTTTGCTATTCGTGGCTTTTTTGGCGATGAAAATGTGCCCAGTGGCTATTTAGTTAATGGCTTTAATGCCGGTCGAGGTTTCTCAGGGCCCCGTGATGCCTCAGGCATTGAACGAGTTGAGGTACTCAAAGGGCCAAAGGCGGCACTATTTGGCCGAGGGGAGCCTGGCGGGTCAATTAACTTAGTCACTAAGAAGCCGACATTTACGTCTTCAAGTGCGTTTGAATTAACTTTGGGCAGCCGCCAACATCAGCGTGTAGAAGCTGATGTTAACACCGTATTGTCTGATAATTTGGCAGGTCGATTTATCGGCTTTTACCAACAAGAAGACAGCTTTCGCGACACCATCGAAACACAAAAACAAGGTATTACGGCTGCATTTGCTTTTGAACACAATGAACGCTCTTCTTGGACATATGAGCTTGAATATGCAGAGCAAGAAATCCCATTCGATAGAGGCATTATCGCGTTGCAAGGTAATTTTGATTTTATGCCTATTGAACGCTTTTTAGGTGAGCCAGGTGACGGGCCCACTACCACAATGGTACACGGACACCAACTGCAGTGGCAATATGATGTCAATGATGTATGGCAATTAAGCTCTGCGCTGGCATTTAGACAAACAGAATTGGATAGCTTATCAAGTGATGCTGATGTGTCACCTTCACGCCAAAAACTATACCTTGATGGTCAAACCTTAACACGCCAACACCGAAGTAGAGCGTATGATACAGATCAATACGTGGCGCGTTTTGAGTTAGCGGGAGATATTGAAGCTGGCAGATTTAAGCATCACATCATCGCAGGTATCGACTATGACCGCTTCGAATTTGATAGAGATTATCGTGTTGCGCGAGCACCCGCTCTTAGCACGAGCCCTACTAACGCACAGTTATATGCATTGAATATACATAAACCAGTTTATGGACAACATACACCACCCACACCAAAGCCTGTGGTTGTACGTCAACAAAACCAGTGGGCGACAGGTATGTATATTCAAGATCAAATCAGTGTGTCTGACTCATTACAAATACGAATTGGAGGCAGGTTTGATTGGTTAAAGCAAACAACTGACGATAAAATGCGCAACCTGTCTGCGGAACAATCTGAGCAACATTTTAGCCCTCAGCTGGGGCTTGTATATCAATTAGCTGACAACTGGTCACTCTATTCAACTTATGGTGAAGGATACCGCTTAAACTTTGGAACTGACCATCAAGGTAATGGCTTTGAACCCAATCAAAGTGAGTCTGTAGAGCTTGGCACAAAATGGTCATTAATTGATAACAGTTTAGATATTACGCTGGCCTATTTTGACAGTGAACAAACCAATATTATTGTCGCCGATGTGCAAAACCCAGGATTTAATACCGCTATTGGCGAGGCTAGCAGCCGTGGTGTTGAACTAGATATTGCAGGACAATTACCTGGTGATGCACAAATTAGATTTTCATATACGTACCTTGATGCTCAAGTAGAAAAAGACTCGATAGATACTGGCTTATACGTTGGCATCAAAGCGGGTGATGAGTTACTGAATATTCCAGAAAATGCGGCAAGCTTACAGCTTATCAAACATTATAAGATCTATGACAAGAATATGTCTGCAGGCATTGGTTTTCAATATGTTGATAAGCGATTAGGACAACGCGGTAGTGATTTCTATTTGCCATCTTATGTGGTTTTTAACCTCTTTGCTGAATATGAAGTCAATGAGCGCTGGGCTATCAAAGCACAAGTGCATAATGCGTTCGACCGTAAACATTATACTAACTCATATACACAAATGTGGGTTCAACCCGGTGAACCTCGTAAGATTCAACTTTCAACTTCTTATAACTTCTAACCTAAAAAAGTGCCTTGTTCCACAAGGCATTAATTTGCTTTTAGCAGCATGTATATAGTTTAGGTAAAATACTTCCACACACTCGTTTACACACAAGCAACATTAATGATATGTTATAACATAAATTAAAAATGGCATAGCAACTTACTTATGACGATATCTCACTCGGTAGAAACCCATGCGGCACACATTGCACATGAATACAAAAATATTACATCAATGTCTAAACTCGAAATAACACCAGACAATATGAGCAAGTTTCATCGCTTTTTAGACTTATTATCTAATGAGCATGGCAGTGAGTTTGCAACTGGTGTATTAGCTCAACCAGATATTCAGCAAATAAAACCCGGTATCCAACACTTATTCAGTCAAGCATCAAGTTTGTATGAAAGACACTGGGCGCAATGCCTTATTCAAAGCGAAGATTCACAGACTGTATTAAGACAAGAGTATCCTTATTTTCAACATTATGAGCGAGCAACTGGCCTTGAGATTAACGCGATTTACTCATTGGCTACCGAACCTGTAAAAAATGTTTTAATGGTTGGCTCAGGGGCGCTGCCACTCACCTCTTTGGCGTTGCTTAATGCCGATTTGGTCGTAGATAACTTAGATATCAACCAATCAGATCTCATGCTAGGCAAAGCGGTTAGTGAAGCCTTGAGGCCAGACAAAAAAATGACCTTTATTCACAATGATGTGTGTAAGCAAGAACAATTACAGCAATATGATGTTATTTGGCTTGCGGCATTAGTCGGTGATGAAAAGATTAAAGATCAGATCATTAAACATTTATTTGAACACATGCGCCCTGGTGCACAATTGGTGGTGCGCACAGCGTATAACTTGCGCACATTACTATATCCTAGTATTGATGAGTCGGGTCTTTTGCCATTTGCACTGAAATTAAAGGTGCAAACATATGCAGATAACTTTCACTCGATTTTAATTGCACAAAAGCCAGTGTAATCATTATGTCTATTTTTTCTTCTTATCAAAAGCTCAATAATCAATATCGCTGGATGCTATGCGCCACATTTGTATTCAACTTGGGTTTTTATATGCTGATCCCATTTTTAGCCGGATACTTAAAACAAGACTTACTACTGAGTGCAACACTGGTAGGTATCGTGCTTGGTGTTCGATCATTTTGCCAGCAAGGCCTCTTTTTAGTCGGTGGGTTACTGGCTGATTTATTTGGTGCGAAAACACTCATTGTCATTGGCTGTTTACTGCGTGCGATTGGGTTTTTACTCTTTTTGTTCGCGCAAATAACGCCGATGCTATTTATCGCTGCTTTTTTAACTGGCTTTGCGGGGGCACTGTTCACACCCGCTGCACAAGCTTATTTTGCGAAACAAGAAATAATCAGTCGAGCACAAATGTTTTCATTAGTCGGGGTAGCAAGAAACGGTGGTGAATTATTAGGCCCGCTGTGTGGCTTGCTATTGCTCAATATAGGCTTCGATATTTTGTGTATTGTAGCATCCATACCATTTTTAATTTTTACCGTGGTATTTACTATTTTGCTGCCTAAATCTGCTATTTCAAGCCATACAAAACACAACACTAATACAAGTTCAAAGAATGTATCAAGTATGATCTCTCGCGTATTAGGCAATAGAGGTTTCTTAAAGTTTTCTGCCATTATGATGGGCTATTTTATGCTCATCAATCAAATTTCTTTTGCGATCCCCATTCATATTGTTAATCAATCTGGCGAATTACAAGATGTGGCATGGGTGCTTACACTGTGTGCAATTATTGCGATTTGCTTGCAATTTCCAGTAACTCGGCTGTGTGAGCGATGGCTTGCACCTCAACATTGGATAACAATTGGTATCGCGTTGATGGGCTTATCATTTGGTTCCCTTGTACCAGATTGGCCTTTTAATGAAGGTATACTTTACTACGTACCACTGAGTGTGTTGGCGATCGTATTTACACTGGGCACCATGGTCAGCTTTCCTTTTATCATGAGTCAAATATCAGATTTGGCTAACAACCATTATGTTGCCACACATTATGGGTTCTTTTACCTGTTTGCAGGCGTTGGACTTATCGCCGGTAGCAGTATCGTAGGCCTCGCATTTGACTTATCGGATATTAGTACACACTTGGCATGGTATTGCTTAATGGCTATAGGTCTTGTGAGCGCAGTATTACATGCACTGTTAATGCCCTCACATGTAGAGCAAGAACAAAGCCGGTTAACTCACCCATCTACCCATTAGTAAGGAAATTTTATGATTCAACTTAGCCCAAAGCAACAACGTGCCTATATGTCAGACTATTTAGAAAATGGCTGGCGAAAAGAAAGAATGTCATTTAGCTCAGTGTCATTAGAGCCTGGTTACATAGACGGGCGCATTGACGTTGAGTACTTTCAAATGCCCGGAGACGGTCAATTTCATTTTAGTGCGCAAAGTGCCATGATTTGGATTTCTCAACTGGGCATTATCTATGGATGTTGGGATAACAAGTTAACTAAAAAAGCCGGAGAGGTATATCTGCGTGATCTAGATATTAAATTTAAACGCTCAATAAATACAACGCAGGCAGTTCGGTTTGAAGGTTTCTTTCCAAAACAGTGTAAAAAGCAACTATCACAAGGGCTTGTGTACTATAAAGATGCACAAATTCACGTTGAGGGCAGTGCTTTCACTGGTACGGCAAGCTTTTTAGTGCCTCTAAGTTAACAAAAGTTGTTTCTATTTAGATACATTTTGATATGTTATAACAAAATACCATTCATATTTCATTTGCTCTGCTTTAGTCAAAAATACATGTTCATTGTTTCTTTGAATACGTAACACTCAGCGCTAAGCGGATCTTCATTAAAGGAGTGCTTTCATGTTAGAAGCCATAAATTTAAGTAAATCATTCTCAGGTAAACAAGTACTCAACGACCTTAGTTTTAAAGTCGTTCAAGGCGAAATAATGTGCCTGTTAGGTGCCAATGGCGCAGGTAAAAGTACCACGCTTAATTTATTTCTCAATTTTTTACAACCAGACAGTGGGCAAGCATTAATAGACGGTATGGATGTTCACAGCTCTGATAGCAGTAAAGATAAACTGGTGTATTTACCCGAACAGGTAAACCTTTATCAAGAGTTTAACGCCATAGATAATTTAAAGTACCTAGCGAGCTTATCAAACTTAGATGTATCAGAGGCGCAAATTAATGCCGCATTAGATGAAACAGGGTTAGCACCGAACGTACGTAAACAGTCACTCAAAAGCTACTCTAAAGGCATGCGACAAAAAGTCGGGATCGCATTTGCGATTATTCGCCAAGCAAAAGTTCTGTTATTAGATGAGCCGACTTCAGGACTAGACCCAAGTGCCACTCTTGAATTTATTAAAGTGATTGAACAGTTAGCCAAAAAAGGCGCGGCAATTTTAATGGTAACGCACGATTTTTATTGTGCACACACACTCGCCAACAAAATAGCCATTATGGACAACGGCTGCCTATTAACTCTGCTTGATAATAAACAGCTACCAATCAACCTGCTAGAGAACACCTATCACGAGTTAATCTCATCAAAGAACCCAATAAAACAAGCCAGCTAAGTACTCACATAGGAAGTTTTTATACATGATTAATCAAAAGGTAATGAAGATATTTAACCATGAGCTGGCTATTAAGCGTAAAAGCCCAAGCTTGTGGTTGCTCTTCATCATGATTCAGTTGCTACTTGCAGTCGCGTTATTTACCGGCTGGCAGCAATTTCAACACAGTGTTAAAACCCAAACTGCCGCACAAGCCGAAGTAGAGCAACAATGGCAAGCCCAACCCGACAGACACCCTCATCGCGTAGCGCATTTTGGTCACTTTGCATTTCGCCAACCCAGTGCGCTGAGCTTTTTTGACTTAGGGGTGAATGCATGGGTTGGAGACAGCATTTTTCTCGAAGCCCACAAGCAAAACAGTGCCAATTTTGCCAATGACCAAGATGGCGGAACATTGCTGAGGTTTTCAGAGCTAAGCAGTGCCAACATTTTACTGACTATTTGGCCGCTACTCATTATTGCGCTTGGTTTTGCAAGCATTAGTGGTGAGCAAAAAAGCGGCACACTCAGACAGTTAATGTCTATGGGAGTGTCTTTTCGTGAGTTGATCACAGGGAAGAGTTTAAGCTATCTGCTGTTGTCCGTGGTGTTTATCTTGCCCGTTTTTATTTTATCACTGATTTTAGCAAGTAATGCAGGTGCAACACTTTCATCTGAAGGTGCCCTAAGGTTGCTGCTTTTGTTCTGTGTGTACCTCTTATATTGTTTATTTTGGATTGGGCTAACATTGTTTATCTCAAGTTGTGTTAAAGAGCCTAAACAAGCGCTGGTATTACTCACATCGGTGTGGTTTATCTTGACCATTTTAATGCCTCGTATATTGGCCGAAGTTGCTCATAACCAATACCCTCATCAAAAGCGTAATGACTTTGAACTGGCGGTTAAATTAGACAATCGCAAGGTCGGCAACAGTCACAACCCTGATGACCCCTATTTCAATAAATTTAGAGAAGATACGTTAAAAAAATATGGTGTAGAATCCGTTGAAGCGCTTCCCATTAATTACAAAGGACTAGTAATGCAAGAGGGAGAAAAGCTCAATGCACAAATCTATCAAAAGCATTATGAACAACAGCTGGTGCAATTTTCAGCTCAGCAGCAGTTTATACGTCAGTTTTATTGGTTAAACCCCTATTTGTTTGTACGCGACTTTTCAATGGCTTTGACACGTACAGATACCAATCACTTTTTGGAGTTTGAACAACAAGCCGAGACACATAGATATGCGCGTATCCAAAAATTAAACCAATTGCACACCAATGAAATACACCATCATAATGACCGAGATCAAAAAGTAGATAAATCATATTGGCAAGAGTTTGAGCCATTTCACTACCAGAGTCCCACACTTTCTTGGTCACTCAGAACATTTTCTTGGCTGTGGATACTGCCGTTATTGATCGTGATAACACTGTTCATCGTTTTAAATTCAACACGAATGCAAAGGAGGGTTTATGCAACTGTTTAAACTCGAATGTAAGCGGCTATTTTCAGGAAAAATTAATAAACTGGTGCTCATTTTGTTTCTTCTATCTGGTGTTTTTGCCATTTATCAGGGCGCGCAAGGATACAAGTCAATTCGTATTGATCAGTATAAATCTCAAGTTGTATTTGAAAAAGAACGAGCGCATGTAACCAGCCAAGATAGCCTCCCTGCAGCAGGATCATTGGCCTACTATGCCAGTGCTCCCACTCAATGGCAGCTTAGCCCTTGGGCTGCGTTGTTTGTTGGTGAAAGTCAATCGTCAATGGTGGCAATGAAAGTGCGTGCAACTGCACTACAAAGCCAAATTTTCAACCGAGAAATCGTCAACCCCTCTCAGCAACGCGCGGGCGGGCTCGATTTAGGTTTTGTGCTGGTATACCTTTTACCTCTAGTCATTGGCATTATGACAGTCACGCTTATTTCCGATGAGCAACACGCAGGCCGTTGGCGGCTGCTAAACGCTCTGCCAACCAGTGCATTTCGTCAAGTCTGTAAACAAATTGCATTACGGTTTATTGTTATTTGGTTGCTTGTCGTCACCTTGCTAATCAGCGCAGCGTTATTGCTATCGTTACCTTTTGATGTACTATTTTGGACTGTGCTGATTGCAACCAGCGTGTATATGCTGTTTTGGTTTGCAATTGCAGCGTTTATTATGAGCTTTGATAAAAGCAGCGTATTCAATAGCCTAGCTTATCTCAGTAGCTGGGTACTATTTGCGATGTTGATACCGAGTGCAGTACAACTGTTTTTATCCAATCAATACCAAACACAAGCACCGCTGCAAATTAGTTTAAAACAACGCATCGAACTCAATGATGGCTGGGATAAAGATAAACAAGCAACGCTAGATACGTTTTTAAAACATGAACCACGTTGGCAAAATACTGCCCCGCTGGGTGAGGCATTTGATTGGAAATGGTATTATGCTCAGCAGCATATGAGTGACATTGCCGTGCAAGATCAATGGTTAGATTACTTACAAAATAGCTACGCACGGCATGGGCAATTACAAACGCTCAGCACCCTCTCCCCCGCGTTGTTTTTTCAACTAAAGCTAAATCAATTAGCAAATACAAGCAGTGAGAATCAAACCCAATATCTGCAAGAGATTGCTGATTATCATACTAAAATACGGCACTTCTTTTACGATTATCTCTTTTTTAATAAAAGTATTACTAAAGAAGATGTGGATAATTTTGTGTTATTCGAGGCACAAAAACAGATTGGAGAAAAAAGAGGCACACAAGGGTTTTGGCAGTTACTCTTCAGTATGCTAGTCATTTTGGTTATTACTTCATTGGCAATATTTAGGTTAAAGCAGCTTCGCCCTGTTTAACAAACTTATTCGCAAAACATGAACGCGCACCGGTGTTCATGTTTTGCTATCAAAACTTTATCCAATAAACCAAACTAACCAAACTAACCAATACTGTATAACGCCTTGTTCTTTTTTTGCTTCTCGCTAATAAGCTCCGTAAGCAATTGTGGCTTATGAATATAAAAGCCCTGTGCGTAATCGACCCCTAACTCCTCAAGTCTTTTCATAATAAGCGCATTTGAGGCAAATTCAGCAATCGTTTTAAGCCCAATTGTATGAGCAAAGTCATTAATAGAACGCACCATAGCATGTGAAAACTCATCATCGTCAATGTCTTTTACGAACATACCGTCAATCTTAATGTAATCAATGGGTAAGTTTTTTAAATATTGATAAGAAGACAGACCTGTACCAAAATCATCTAACGAAAAGGTAAAGCCGTTATCTTTTAGTGAACTGATAAAGTCTTTCGTTTTTTCGATATTTTCAATCGCTGCTGTTTCTGTAATTTCAAAAGTGACTTGCTCAGGGTTAACTTGATATCGCTGAGTCAGCTCTAAGATAAAGGTTGCGAGTGTCATATCAGACAATGATTGCCCAGATAAGTTAATAGATAGATTTAATTCTGGGGTGATTTTTGAAAACGTTTCTGCAATAACCCAACGGTCAATCTTTGACATTACCCGTGAGCGTTCAGCAACCGGAATAAATAAATTCGGTGGTATATTCGCGCCATCTTCAGATTTTAATCTGAGGAGTATTTCATAATGCTGATGCGCCATATTATTATGCATAGATGCGATTTCTTGCGCAACAAGATAAAACGTATTATTGGCAATCGCGTTATTAATGACATTTAATAGGTTGGTATCTTTAAGGTAGCTTGCATACTCGCCATTGCAGGTATCAATAATATGAATGCGATCTTCGTTATCAGCTTTAGCTAAACGACAAGCTGTATCTGCAGCGTTAATAACCTGACTCGCATTATGGTACTTAGTTGGCTCAATAGGCGCAATACCTGCGGAAAGACTCACATTGAGTACTTTTCCTGAATGTATTAAGTTTATGTTTTCAACCTTTTGCAAAATAACTTTCACAATGTCTTTCGCTCGATTTAACGAACAATTCTTGATTAATATCGCAAATTCATCTCCACCAATTCGCGCAACATCATCAATGTCTCTCACACAACTTAAGATAGCCGTAGTCACGCGCTTTAGTACTTCATCACCAAAGGCATGCCCTGCAATATCGTTAATCAATTTAAACCTATCTAAATCTATAAACGCCAATACGGATGTGCATTTTGTGCCACTTTCTTTAAACTTATCTTCTAGTCTTTGTTCAAAGCATTGACGATTAAGTAATTGTGTTAAGTGATCATGTGATGTTTCATAGAGTAAGGCTTTTTTCTCAGTACGGTCTTCAATAATAAAAAGCGTACCTTGGAGCATTTTTTGACACGTAATATATAAATCTAACTCGTTTAGTATGCTAGTAAAAGGTAATGAAAAGCTGGCCCTTTTACCTGTCACAATCAGATTTTCGTATTTATCAATAATCTGAGGTACGCACGATAAAGTGTCTTGGTAGTCTTTATCAATAATATCCGAGGGTGTTTTGTCATCAATACCGATGTAATCCAGTGCTGATGAATTAATGATCTCAACTTCATGAGAATCAGACAATACAACCACGCCAAACGGAATGGCTGCAACAATACTTGATAGCTGCTGGCGTAAGGTAGTAGTTTGGTCGAATAGATTGTTCATAATTTATCTCTAATAACAATTAATGTTGCATCGTCATTGGCGAGTGCTACTTGGTTGTAGAGTTGACAGCTGCTACGCTCTAATGAAATTTGCCTATCTAGATTAATATCATTAGGTAATACCACACCATCGGAATGTAAAAAAACAGTCAAGTTTTTAGGTCTATCAATTTGATGAATATGAATTTTTTTAGGAAGTGTTAAGCCCACGCTACCATCATGAACAGCAAAGCTTTCTTTGCTGTCAGCAATGATTTTTATGCCTACATCACCAATGGCACAAAACTCAAGTGAATCAGGCGTTAATCGTAATAAGGCCATTTGTACAGGGCGAAGAGGTCGACGAATTTTAAGAGCACAGTGGCATTGTTTAATGATGGAATCAAAACTATCCCTGTAGTGCTTTTGAGCGATACCCAATGCATATTGAGATGCAACGGCTGCATTAGCCCCTTTGCCAGCGCCATCTATCACACAGGCAAAAAGTTTATCCCCTTGATATTGCTTTAAACAATATTGATCACCATTGTCATGAAGGCCAACAGCTGGAAATGAAATGCCAATTTTTTCAATTAAATTGTCAAGTAGTGGCAAATAGTGACGTAGCGTGATTGACGTACCGTTAGAATCGGTTTTATTGACGATAAACTCTTCAACACACCGATTAGCAGATCCTAATCCTTTACCAATACTCGGCTCGCAGTGGGTACTAAAACCATCAACCATCGCCTGCTCAAGATCTGAAATACCGGGCCCGTTATCTTCGATGGTAACTTCAATTCCTTTGTCTAGTTCAAGTTTTTTAAGGGTAGCGATGCCGGGCAAAGCATAACGCACAACATTAGTGGCAATTTCTGCCACTGCAATGGTTATCATACCAATATCAAAGTCAGAAAACCCAAGCTCAAATGCCAAATGTCGCGCTTCTTGTGCGACATAATACGCATCTTCAGGCTCTTCAATCGTGATAACCACACTATTTGTTACAGCGATATTCACACGCTTACTGCTTTTGTATTTTTACCAATTCAAAACCAATCGACTTATAGTAAAAAACCAATGCTGACTTTAAGTCTCTCGCTATTTTGAATATGTCGAACTCGACACCTGCAGTGATCATAGTACGTGCAATATTGCCTTTGATGCCGCAAAAAATAACTTTTACACCAACAAGTTCGAGTACTTTACCTAATCTAACTAAATGTGTTGCTACCGCAGTATCAATCGCGTCTACGTTAGCTAGGTCAACAATGACGGCTTCAGATTTCTCTTTTTCGCAGCGAATGGTCAAAGAGTCGGTAATTTGGGCCATTCGCCCAGAATCAATTGAACCAAAAAAGCCAGTGTATAAGCAGCGTTCAGCAATTTCGCAGACGATCATAGGCACTTCACCAATAATATGTTTACGGCTAATGGCTACATCTTGAGGTGACATAGAATTCCTCCTTGGAACATGAATAACTTAATATCAACTTATAAAATGATTATAGTCAGTATTAAAAAATGTACATATCTAGGTAGAAGAAAATTAATTTTACACGCCCTATATTTACAAGCTGATAACAAAAAGGTGTGCGATATAAATAATGGGTAGTTAATAAAATAACGAAAAACACCAGACTTTAAATTTTTTATATTTTAAAGTCTGGTGCTTAGGTGCTGATATTTTTACACTGCAATTTTAAAAATGCACGGTAAAAATAATGACCAATCAGAGCATTAGCCTTAATCGTTTTGTACTGCAAAACTATGAAGACTGATTTAGATAACAACAACATTCAGCCTATGTTAGGGGCTTTAACACTTTTGCAGTACACTTTGACTCGCTCACCCCTCAAAATGCGCTTATTTTTACTTTTATACCCATTGTATTAAATAAACTACCTGATAGTGCGATAGATAAATGATTTTTAACACAGTTAATGAGTCATTAAGCTCGCTAGAATGATCAATATTTTAATAAAATAGGTATTACACTCGCCTTCTTGCGAGCCATTTTAGTTAAAGTTACGACTATTAAACATAAGGTTCGGCTTCTCTAAGTTGAAAACTAAATTTAGTCCCTACGCCTACTTTACTTTGTACACGTATTTCAGTTTTCAATAACTTAATTAAACGTTCAGTGATGGCTAAGCCAAGTCCTGCATGAGACTTTTTACAACCTTTGGCGTTACTCGCTCGATATCGAGCTTCAAAAATATACGGCAACTCTTTGGCTGAAATTCCCACCCCAGTATCTTTAACTGCCACCGTTAAATGCTCACCATATTGGTTAATTTCAATGCTAATTGCACCGTTTTCATTCGTATGGCGCAGTGCATTCTCTATTAAGTTGGTGAGTACTCGCTCTAGTTTACCAATGTCTGAGTAAGCTTTTATGTCACACTCGGTAGGAAATATAGCTAATGACACCCCCAATTTTTCAGCACGAATGGCAAACTTAGCCATCACATCGTAAAGTAACTCCCCTAAATTGAACACTTCAAATTGCACATTAGTACGACCTGACTCTAAATGCGCTAATTCAAAAATTTGGTCAATCAACGATTTAAGCTGACTGCAATTTTTCATTGCAATATCTAGGTGGAGTGCTTGCTGTTCGGGGCCATGTTTTTTTAGTGAAATTACTTCCAAATATCCTTGCAGCGATGCTAAGGGAGTGCGCAAATCGTGAGATAAATGGGCAAGTAATTGACGACGTTGCTCATCAAGTTCAGCCAGTTGTTTAACTTGATGGTCAATGGTTTTAACCATCAAGTTAACACTATAACCTAGCTGGTGTACTTCATTACTATGCGCCTTGTCCCAATCTAGCAAGGTGATTTTGCTGATATCAAACTGCACATGTTCCAACTGCTTTATATGTTCGGTTAATGCTGCTACAGGACGGGTTAAATATCTAAACAATAGTAATAAAGCCGTAAGCAAAAACCCTAATGCAAGACCTAACCAACTAAGCCCTATAACTAATTGATCATTACTTTTAATGTTACTAATAATGGAATCATAGAGTTTTGAACCAATAATAACGTACAAGTAGCCTTGTAATGTGTCTTTATTGTATACAGGAGCAACAGAAAAGATTTTTTCACCTGACAAGTTACGCGGATCGTCACCATATATAGGTAAGTGCTGTGGTCGCTCAATTAACTTTATTAAAGGCACTAAATCAATATGCTGGCGTTTTACTTCACCGGGTTTTGCTGAGTATGTGAGTAGCTTTCCACTGGGGTCAATAAAGTAAAACTCAAACGATGGACCCAGAATCATTAAAGTATGAAATAGATTTTCAAGCGCCTCATAATCATAAACGCCTTGCTTGAGCAAAGGGTTATCTCCCACTAGATGCTCTGCTAACCCCAAATGTAACTGTTGTTCTGCTTGGGCACGTGATACTTGCGACAGCGCTTGTGTCCACCAAATAAACAAAGAGGCAATTAAAATAAAGATACCTGCCAGTGACATAGCAAGCTTATGATATAGAGAAAATTTCATGCCTTATGCCTGTGTTAGTTGTTTAGCGCTGAGCTTGTACCCTACGCCCCAAACGGTTTCAATAACGCCTTCTCCGCCAAATTTTTCGAGTTTACTGCGCAATCTATTAATATGTGAGTTGACGGTATGCTCATAACCCGAGTGTTGATAGCCCCAGACTGATTCAAGCAACTGGTTTCTTGAAAACACTTGATTTGGGTGCGCTGCAAAAAAATGCAGCAACTCAAATTCCGTCGCGGTTAAATCCAGTGTTTTAGCCCCTAAACTGGCTTCATGACAAATAGTATCAATGCCTAATCGCCCTAATTGTAAAGGCGCGTGTTCTGGCTGCGCATTTTGATGTTCTGTGGCTTGCAGTAACCTAACATGACGCAACTGCGCTTTAACTCGCGCTTGGAACTCTCTATAACTGAATGGTTTGCAAATATAATCATCAGCGCCCATTTCAAGGCCAATAATGCGGTCCATTTCACTACTTTTAGACGTTAATAGCACAACACTAATATGGGGTGTTGAAGTTTTAATCTCTCTACACAGTGTTAAACCGTCGACCCCTGGCAGCATAATATCAAGTAAGACAATGGCGTAGTTTCCATGTTGCAGCTTATCGATTGCGCTTTCTCCATCAAACACATGATCAACACCCAATGATAATTCAGTTAAATGAACTTGTAGAAGACGCGCAATGTCTTGATCGTCTTCTACTATAAGTACCTGTGGTTGCATAATGTGGCCTTTTCATCGCCCACACTGTACGTATAGGCGTTATTTAACTCTTGTTATCGTTACGGCCATGAGCGGGTTGTCGAATTTGTGTGCTGAGGTTAGTACTGACGTACTTAATCCGTCATCATTACTAACAACTCCGGGGTGCATAGCCACTTTATCAACATCATCACGCAGTGCATTAAAACCCTCTCCTCCATCAGCAGGACCTGGCATTGAACCACTTTGTTCAGAGTTAGCTTCAGTGCCCGAATCATAAGCTCGGGTAGTCATCTTGGCGTAGTCGCCAACAGACATTTGTGATACATCGATGCTATTAAGACCCGTAAAGCCGTCATTTGTATTCACCATCATGCTAACTAACGATAGTTTTTGATCCATTAAGCTCGTTGTAGTGAGCATTAGCTCAATCATTTGACCCGGCCCAACAGCACCTTCACTCGATGCTGAACTGTTCACAACAGGTAGTCCAAGTAAGCCTGAGTTATCGCCACCTTCAGCTAATTGCTCTAATTCAAGACTTGCCATTTCACCAATTTTCCAAAACTGACCACTGGTATGTAATGCAGCACCCAGTGGCGATAAAGGCTGAGCATTTGTTAAGTTAATTGCTGTGACCTTAAACTCATATTGCATTGGTGCAGGGTCTGGTGTTGGTGGAACCGGAGTAACAATCGTGTTGCTATCGTTATCACTACCACATGCCGCCAGTAGCAAACATGCAAGAGGAATGATTGGGGTAAATTTATTCATAATATGCCCCTTATTTAACCGTTACTGTCACTTTAGCAACAGGGTTTAACCAACGGTGAACCGTGTTGTGTAAATCACTTTTCCCTCCGACAGCTTCATCATCCCCTACGTTTCCGCGATGAATATGCACCATCATGTTACTTTCGGTGGTTGTAAGACCACTGCCCTGTGTGCCAGGCGTCATGCCTGGTGAGGCTGGGATCCCAGGCGTACCCGGTGCACCAGAACCGTCAACAACCAATTCGTTGTTTGCTTCAGTACCGGCATCGTATGCATTTAGGTATATATGATAAGTACCGGCTTCAGTTGGTATTTCCCAACCATCTAAACCAACAAACCCATCATTGGTAGGGAGCATCATGGCAACGATAGACAGCGTGGTATTGTCTTGTGTGGTGGTTAAGCTGCCCATCGCAGAACTGGCTGGTGCCAATAAACCTGCTGCTGGGTTTGCTAGTGTATTGGCATTAATACTATCTAGAGTTGCTGATAACGCATCAATACTGCCGCCCTCTGCCATGGCTTGCAGTCCATCTGATGCAGTTTGGCCTGTTTGAAACAAATGCGCATCGCTATTGTGCGCACCAACGAGTATTGGTGTGAAGTAAATACCTTGAGTGAGGTTAGTAATTTTTACATCTATATCAGCAGCCTGTGCTACTGACATTGCCAATAAACTGCTCGTGCATACAAGTGATAGTAATTTTGCCTTCATGATATTCTCTTTCTTAGTTGTTATGACAAGACTAAGAATGCAAGATAAATATCTCGTTGGTTTCACCAAAATATCACTTTTTTATCACAATCTAAGTGCAAGTTAGTCACGACCCATCAAATAATAAAACGACTAAATCACTAAATACAGGCCAAACAAAAACACTATTAATAAACATAAACCAATGTAACTAAAGCATTTGTGCTAAACTATAAAGACATTAATATAGGAGGTAGTAAGTAAGAGTGAGTAGAGCAAAACTAAGCCAAGACGAAAATTTATCCTTCAAGATTAACTATCAACTTCTTCCTAAAGAAACCAACCAGCTCGACCTTTATTTTTCAATCCCTACCGATATGGGGATCAATGACAGTACGCTCAACGAAGTTGATTTTTTCAATGCTAATATTAAATCTCACAGTGCTTACTACTCTGAACAAATACATTTGCCACTTGTTCATAGTCGCTTTATTAGCCAAACCAAAAGAGAAAAAACAGGCTATCGACTCAACCTCAACCTATTTTGTTATCAACTTAGAATTGCATTGGAAGCCGACCTGAAAGCGACACTACAATTTAAAGAACCTAATGATTTTTTCCCAGCCGCTGCAGTGTTGGTAGAGCAAACTGATCGCTTGCTGAAAAACTTACGCCGCTACACCCCACCTGATAATAAACTCAAATCGTACTTTCAAAATGCCGATAACTATCTTAGTTGGCATACCGAACAAGCATTTTTAAAGCTATTGTCTAATGGCCCAAAATCAAGTGAATTTAGTGAAGAGCGAACCATACTTATCAACTTTTGTCAGCAAGAAAACCAATACCGAGCCGCGCGAACATATAACTCGCAAGTAACACTAGAAGACCCAAATAGAATCACTAATAAAATGAAGTTACTTGAGCGGCTTATTGAGTATGGTGTTGTTTTTAATAAACAAACCATAGACTTAACATTAAACTTAAAGCGACTTGTAAAAGGTCTAGTAACTGGCGTTATCATGGCATTTGTGATGTTTATTGTGCTCAATGCGCGCTCGAATTTTCAAGAAGTAACCGTGGCACTTATCGCGCTATTAGGTGTAATTTATGGACTACGAGAAACATTCAAAGAAGACTTAACCCAATGGGCATGGCGAACAATTCAACGAGGTCGGCCCAAGTGGCGTAATAATTTCAAAAACTCAGTAAGCGAAGACATTGTTTGCACGCAAACCATTTGGCTTGAGCATATCCGCAAAAAAGACCTGCCCCCTGAAGTGGACAAGTTACTTAAACAACGTAGGCAGCAAAACAAACAAGCTGCCAACTTAATGCATTTTTGCAGCAAAAATCAGGTCAATGTGAGTGAGTTTTTACCTGGGTATGATGAAGTACAACAACGTATTACTTTTAACATGGCCTCATTTGTTCGCTACCTTAAAAAAGGCGCAGGAAAACTGTATACCTTAGATGGCCAAAAGATATCAAAAAAATCTGTAGAACGTCGCTACCAAATTAACCTTGTACTGCGCTTTACTAGCGAACAAAGCACACAGCTAGAGCGATATAAATTAACCATGAACCGCTCTGAAATAGTTGCTATCGAGCTAATGGATGAAGCGACAGGAGAGAAAGTTGGCTAAACATTTGTGTTGCCATTATAGGGGGGACACATAATATTTTGCTTAAAATACGAGGGATTATGTAAATTAATAGCTAGAAAATATTTATATTGTCATAATAAAAAGGGTGTAAAGCGTAAATGGTAAAAATTAACTTAACCATTTACGCTATATTAAAATTATTTATGCTTGTTTATAAAGCTTTGTATTTGGATACGTTCAGTCTTTTTAAATATACTCAAAATATCTCTTTCAACAGCCTGCAAATCAATACCAAATTGCGCCAATGTACTGGCTTGGTTCCATATACTTACACCCACAACATCACCTGTCTTTTTATTTGCTGCAGCTTGTATTCTCATCTCACTGTTATGTATAAGCACTGTTTGCCCCGGCTGGCCAAAAATACCCTGTGTATCTTCAATTAAAATACCTTTATAGCCTAAGTGGCTAGAAATAAAGTCAACATTTTTGTTTTTAGAGGTAGATAAAACAACAGCTGAATAAGCTGAAATTGAAGACAACAAGTCTTCTACACTAGTTGACCTTAACTCTGTCAAAGAGATTGTTGGGTTAGTTCGCCCTGAATACATTAGCAAAGTGATATTAGAGCCGTTATTAGTGGCCATTGATTTGTGATCAAGTGCAGCAAAACTACCACCCCAGCGACCTGATATAGTGGCAGTACCTGAATTTTGCTCTCTATTTGAGTTCTTTGTTTTAAAGTAGCCACAAAATTCAGTATACATACCTCTATCTGCAGACTCTGGAGCCAAGATTACTTTATTGCTGTTATCTGTGTTTCTTGCAGGAGTACGACCGGCTTTATGTGACCAGCCTCCGCTGTTATCTCGACGATACCAATGGTAGTCAATCCCAGGAGCAACCACCAACGCAAGTAAGGTTTCATCAAGATTATGTCTGTTGCTAAAAAAGCTGGTTGGCTCAATACCTAAATCACCGGTAGCGCCGGCAATTACTGACGCGCAATTACCATTAAATGTCTGTGAACGCGATGCATAGCCCGGTTGTGCAAAATCATTTGTCGCGACATTGGCTGCATAGTTATAACAGTTATTTACTCGTAAACGAGAAGATGCATTCCAAAATTTGGATTCATATTTTGGGCGCTTAAAAAGTGGACATGAATGTTTAGTCGGATATAAGTCGCAGTATGATAAATTATCAGATGCGGCAATAACCGTACCTTTACAGGTGCCCGTTACATTTTTCATAGCTGAGATTTTAAAGTGGGCAACGTCCAAGTAATGAAGTTTTAATTCACGTTCATACTCAGTTGTAGTAAGAAATCGATAACAATCATATGAAGTAGAAGATAACTTATAATGTGTAGCTCCTGCTACAGGGTTCCAATAAACGCGAATGTCCTCATCGCCATTATGATTCATATTTAGTTCAATTTTAGGCAGAGCATACGTATTCGCTGAAAGTACAACTAACATACTTCCCAAAAGTGCACTCACTTTTTTGTAGAAAAAACTATTCATATTCAATTCCTTTTCGTGATTATTTGTATTTATGGGTAATTCAGATAGGTAATCAAGTCGTACGCTAGCAAACAAATGTTAAGGTTTTGTTTACTTCATGCTAAAAAACAATAGGCAGGTTTATTACTTAATAATAAAGTTGGCGCGAAGCTTTAAGTAACTTTCTAAAATATAGCGAAAATATTACCCCTTAAAGCAATTAACAAAAAAAGCACTATAGACTCGTAAAAAGTCGCTAAGTGCAAAATACGACGTATTAGCCAGAAGCGGTATATCATTTTTAAATCAGAACATTTACAGCGAGTTTGATGAAGTTAGTAACTTTATTACTTTAGATGTTTTTATAGCGCAGCCAGAGATAAAAAAAGGTTAACGAGATACCGTTAACCTTATTGTATAAAGCAACGCAAACCTGCTGTGAATCGATTGCGTTAAGTGCCATTACTGTTATTGAAACTCAAAGTTAACTTGTACTGGATAGTGATCAGATAACTCATTGTAATAGCCATCATGGTAATAGCGGCCATCGCTTAGGTTCCAATTACCTCGCAGATAGCTCCAGTACCAATTATTTTGTGTTTTAGGGTAACGAACCGTCATACTTGGAGCATTGGTTGGCTGCTTGTGGTCACGGTGCCAAAATACATAATCGAGCGTGTCGTTATAATCTAGGCTGTACTCAAAATAATAAGCGTTGGCTTTAGTAAACCAGTTATCTTTTGCCGAAAATGAGCCAACCACTGGCGTTTTAAAATTCAACTCTGCATGCGCGGTGGCTAGCATATCAACCACTTCATGCTGTTTACTCCATTCAACATTCATATCACCGCCTATGATAACTGGTTCATTTACAAGAATATTCTCAGTCTCAATAAAAGATTGAATTTCACTCAGTTGCCCCATACGCACTTCGTGCTCTTGTTCAGTGTTACCATCATGGGTCGCTTGTAAGTGAGTGCCAATTAAGTGATAACGCTGGCTGTCTTTCTCTATCTCAATGTAGGCAAAGCCTTTATTTGCCATGTAATCCCAACTGCCACTTAAGCTATTATTAAATACATGGGCCTTTTGTGAAATGATGGGGTACTTAGACAAAACAACTACCCCGCCTCGAATAACAAAAGGGCTATTTGAGCAATTACCGGTTAAAGCATCCCAACCACTGCCACTGCAATCTTGCCCCACATTAGGCGTTTGATAAGGGTACAAGGTAGATAGCGCAGCCAATGCTTGTTCACCATCACTATTAAATACCTCACTCACTAAAATCACATCTGGACTGTCATTTAGCGACATTAAAACGGCAGGTAAACGCTGTGCTCGATTAGCTTGGTCCCAATCCTGTACGCTTAATTGCATAATGTTATAAGCCATCACTTTGAGTGAATCAGCCATGCTATGTGTGCTGAGCAGCATCAAAGTAGCTAACATCACTTGCTTTATTATTCTCATTTTGTTCTCCAATACTTCATTTTTAGTTTTATATAGTGGTATTCACGCACTAACTTGCAGAATATAAGCAGGTAAACCGTGAAAATTCAGGAGCCCAAAGGTAACGATGCAAAATGTCAAAATGATTGCGTTAAGTTAGGTTTTTTATGAAGGTTTTTTATGAGTTTGTTGAAAGAGATATGACTTTTTTGAGTGGGTTAAATATCCTATTTTTGCGAAGCAGAGGTAGCCACTGAGGACAGTGCCTACTATTCGCTATACAGCGACAGTAACACCCCACTACAGCATATTTTTCACCAGTTAGGTTGCGATATAGGCGGATTTTATCGAAATTGTTAATGATGAACGATACAAATGAGTATTCAATAAATACGGTTTTGAATTGGTTAAGCTTTGCTTTTTAGCTTCAGCAAATTTGAGTGCCGGTCCACATTAGCACTCATTAGTTTCTTTAATTATGCGTGTATTTTGGCCTTTGCATTTTGAGAGCGCATTACCAACCTAGCGCAGCAACTTTGCGAACTTAGATTGCAATCTATCTCTGACTCTTACCTATTATTAAAGCGTGTTTAGTTACTTCCTTGGCTAACACTCGCTCCTACTATCGCAGTGGTGCAAGCTGCTGATGCTTGCTGCGTTGCGGCATGAGCCGTGACTGCCGATACACTTTGCGCTTCAGTGCCCATAATACAAGGGCCATATCCCATACCTTCTAACTTGTTTTCCCACTTGATATGACCGCTGTGAATATCTAAACAAAACAAGTGACCGCCGGAATACGCATAAACCACATCTTGATCAACAAACATGTTCGTCACCCCAGATGTTGCTTTTAATTTTGTTGACCAAACTTTATTGCCAGTGTGCTTATCCAAACACATTGCATGACCTTTAATACCAAGTAACAATTTGTCCATCACATCTCTCCAAACCTGCCGTTTATAGCCAGCTATAGATCAAGCTACTTATTTACTTATCTTCTACAAAAGCAAAATAACGCAAAAATAGCAATCCATAGTACCTAAAAAGCCAAAGTAAAAGTGTTATGAAATATGTCAAAGGCGGTTTTTAACTTATTGAAAACGCTTCGCCCCCGCTTAAGGGGCGATGCCAAATTTATTGTTGAGGTAGTTTAAGCATTTGGTTTATGACTTAAATCAAACCCTTTGAATATTAACCACATAGGGAGTAAGAATTCGAACAGTCCACCTGGAATATACATCCAAGTTCCACTAATGCTGACATCTAAGAAATCGAAAATAACTTTGAATAGAAGCATTGCATAACCGACTAACCCTAAACCAGATAAAAGACGTGGAACAATACGATATTTAAAAAGTGTGATGTTTAGGAAAAAGCCAGCAACCGACAGTGATAACATCCCCATTGAGAAAGTGGCAAAGCGCTCATGCTTTAATGCCGTTCCCATCACATAAAGCTGTTCCACTTGCTCAACTGAGCCCGCTAGCATTTTTTCACCCATTGCTGTAAGCGTAATCAAAATAACGGCAGCTGGTAGTAACGCAGCCGCTTCAATCAAACGACCTGATAAATATCCAATCGCAACGCGCTCATTATATTGCTTAATAATCGGATAAATTATCACAGAAATAGCCACAACCGCCGCACAGTTTACAAACTCAAGTAACGCAGCCAAAGATAATGACCATCCATTTGTACCCAGCTGGCTAAGAAAGTCAGGGGCACTTAAAAACTCATAACTCAACGAATCTGCAATAGTATAAGAGCTAGTTGAAATTAAAAAAAGTATCGCGATAACTCGCGCAGCAAGTTGATTAGACATAATAAAAGTTCCTTAAAGTTATCATTTTTATCGCTGCATATCCGGTGAAGAGCTGCAGCGCTTATCTGTCTTGAGATAACTCAATTGTCTAGGAGTGCAAAGTTGTTGTCGTCCAAATGGGCATAATCGAACCACTTTATTCATATTTTTTAATAGATAAAAAATAAAAGCAAATAAATCATAGTGATAGAAAAAATAGATAATCATGTATTTTTTGATAGTAAAACACTAACTTCCCTGCTAAAGCTCTTTTTACTTGCTACATTAAGCCTAACCGACTCACTTTTATATATGCTTACTAAATAATTTAAATCATCCATACGAGAAGCTTGAGTACTTATCCACGTTAATTCCTCGTCAGAGATTGAATCAAGTGATACTAATACGATAGCCAAATGGCCTATCAAAATAAAATCAGCGTTAAGTTTCATGTTAGCTTCGGCACTTATTTACGTCATCTTTGAAATGCCTATAGGGGTGTTATCGGCACACGTTGATAGATATTTAAGCGAGTCTCACGAGAGTTCATCTGGCAAAGAGCACGTGAGTCGTCATGCGCAACCTAGCTTCGACGTTACTCATAAGACTTACCAATGAGTTTATCTTTTACCTTTAGCACAAAGCAAAGTGCGGCGAACGCAAAATGAAACGCAATGATAATATTAGAGTGCCGCGCACTGGTACCCGACAACTTATTTGCTGCTTCCTTGCTAATCCCATCGTTCACTCTATGAACTTGAAATTTTGTTGAAGAACTAAGCCGTAGACAAGGCACTTATACTTTCTAATTTGAGTGAATGATGTCCGCGTTAATTTTATTTAAAAAGTAGCCAAGTTTAAAATGATAAACCTTGCCTTGTTAAGATCTAGGGCAAGGTTTTTGGTTGTTTAGATGATTCTTTAGTTCTGCTATTTACAGCCAGTTCCGAGATCTTTTACCATGGCAATCCAGATACCCTTTTGTTTGTCATCTGATAAAATCACTGAACCAAATAAATTAACACTCGGTTTGCTTATCCCGCAAAATTCAAGCGTATATCGGCCTAACTGCTCCAAAACAGGTTGAGACTGCTCTTTCGTATACTCTTCTGGTGCATCCATAGTAAATATAAGTCTCGAAGTTTTGCCCGTTAGTAGTTGAATTGGCTCAATACTTTCACCTTCATACTTAAATGTCGTTCCTGGTAAAAATGCCCTATCAAATAACCCTTTCAACTTCGCCGGTAATCCTCCCCACCAAATAGGAGCAACGATAACGATATGCCCCGCCCATTGCAGAGCTTGATTAAACTCACTCAAGCAAGACTCAAGCTCTTGAGTCTCATCATAGCCAGACTCTAAATTTGGGTCAAAATTCATATCCGACAAATTGAAACGTCGAATATTTCCCGACTTTTCAGCCTCGCCTTGGTATGCAGAACTCAAGCTGCTAGAAAAGCTGCCTTTCTTTGGGTTACCATCTAACAATAAAATGTTTTTCATTATGTTCCTCTCGACTGTGGGTAAACAATAAACATTTTAAAGTCTCCCCTTAAGAGGAGAGTCAAGACATTTTTGGACATGAACCGATAGCGTTCATGCACTTGTCAATCCTAGCAATCCTTTCAGTAATATCTTCTCGCTCTGTTTCAAGCCTGCTTCTAACTGCCTTCAAAAATACATTAATCTCAGGCCAGTTCGCGGTTCCATTACTATATTTGATGACATCTTTCAGCTCAGCTAACGTCACGCCTAAACTCTTGGCTTGCGCAATCAAGTTTAGAACTTCGACATGGTCCTCCGTGTATACTCGGTAAACTCCTTGTCTCTTTGGCGTGATGATAAGCCCTTTCTCTTCATAAAGCCGAATCGCTTTAACTGATAACCCAGCCCTTTTTGACACTTCACCAATAAACATTACACCCTCAAAAAGTACCTATAAAAACTTACTCCCACGAAGCCACAAACCTTCTATTTTGTTGGGGGTCGCTAAACCGATTTCTAACTAGTAGTTTCTTACAAAAAGAAAAGGTAACTTAACACTGCAATCAACCATGGAGCAAACAACGAGACAGCCAACAATATCAAACAACAACAAGACAACCATTATTAAATTATCAAACAATGAACACGCAAAGCCAGCTCCTTTTATATTGTTTTACGCCAAAAGCACTTTTTCACTACTATTTTTAGTTTTATCCTAGGGTTTAAGAGGTAATTGCAAAAAATTAGTCGCTGTTTTGCCTACTTTATCAGCATGATTGGTGTTTTGTGTTGTTGAGTTATTTAAGCGAATAGCTTTTCACATTGACTGATGCCTGTTCGCCGTTTTACTTCTAAATGAGTATAATAGCCGTCAAGCTTATTGGGTCGCCCTACTGCCCCTTTGAACACTTTGCTAAATTGTGTGGTGAGTTTTAACCAGTTTTCAGGTGCTATGTTTAATCGTTCTAAAATAGGAAGAGTGCGTTGCTCTATATGTCCGCGTTTATCTTCTCTCATACAGCGGCCCGTTAGCTCAACTAATTCTAAATAAGACTTTAACTCGAAGGGCAGCCCTTTGGGCATGTGTTTTCTGGGGCTGCCTGCAAAGCGAGCAAGTTGTTTGGGTTGTTTAGCGTCTTTGGCTGATTTAATT
>NZ_ARPN01000024.1:0-16963 GCF_054966645.1 Pseudoalteromonas sp. SANK 73390 | reverse complement strand
TTGCCTATCAAGGTGCCATTGATTTCACCTGCTGTAATGCTTGAATCAGTCACCCCGCCACTTTGAGTTAGGTCTATTTGCTCAGGTAATCTTTCAACCGCAATTTGATCTGTGGTCGCGGCATCAACTAACAATCCAAATTCTTCTTGGGTGGGTATATCACCACGTTGAAAATAGCTTTTTATTTCAGCATTACGATCTGAAGTACTCATAATTTTCCTTTGTAATCTGTAGATAAATATTGGTATCAGCTAGGGATCAAATACCCATAAAAGCCGAATAAAAAATGACATGTTATTTAGCTGGGTTTATTATCAAGCTTGTTGTTCATTTCTTTGATAATAGGTAACTGAACAGGTTCAAATACTGGCATAGGCAAAGAAAGTGAGTAGATAAGTGTGGGTTTGGGCGTGCTACCCAGTGCTTGCCATACTTGACCTGTCACCTTTTCACTTTGCTCATTACCAAACAACTGACTGCGAACACCATATGGCGATATATCTATTTGCTGTGCTTGTAATAATTCATTGGGTAAAAAATCATAGCGACCCAGCCCTGCTATTAAGTAACTTAAAATCATATGCTCAATTTCAGCACTTTTTTCTTCATCCTTGCTCCAAACAGTCAACATATAAGTTAAAGAAATAAACTTCGGCTCAATAAAGCGCGTACGCTGCGTTTGCGTAAAGTTCATTTGTGTTCGAGGAGGCTCACTTTGCCGCCTTTGAATGTCTTCGGTTATGCCTATTAAATAACAATTTATGGCCGGGGTATTAGTGACTACTTTGTCAAAAAATGCTTTGTCAGGGGCTTGAAAGCTCAATGAAATTGCAGAGTTACTATTGGCTTGTACATCTGTGCTATCAAATACTAAAGCTTGCTCAGTAATAAAGGCTTTAAGTGCTTGCTGCACTTTAAATATCAGCGTGGGGTCCATATTTATCTCCATTGAGCCAATGCGTGAGAGACTGCTGGGCCATAAAGCCTGCATGTTGTTTAGAAAGCTCTCGATGTATTGCGTTTGCAATGTTATTACGACTAATTTGCGGCTTATTCAGCATCAAGCTTTGTAACAGAGCGACCTCGCAAATATTGATAATTTGCGCCGCACTGAGTTCAAAAAGCGTGGCCAGCTTTATAATACCTTGTTGCAAATTTGCATCCGCATTATTGTTTAAATGCCGAGTCCAAATTTGCACTCGCTCTTGCTCTGTTGGCAAGGTAAACTCAATCACACCATGAAAGCGCCTTAAAAAAGCCTCATCCAAATTGCTTTTAAAGTTAGTGCTGAGCAGTAATAATCCACTGTAATGCTCCATTCTTTGCAGTAGATAACTCACGCCCATGTTGGCATTTTTATCGTGACTTGACTCCACCTCACTACGTTTGGCAAAAATGGCGTCGGCTTCATCAAACATCAGCACTGCATTGTTACGCTCAGCTGAGTCGAATAATTTGGCGAGGTGCTTTTCGGTCTCACCAATCCATTTGCTGGCTATATTTGCCAGATTAACCATGTACAGCGGTAATTTTAGCTCTCCAGCAATCGCCTCTGCGGCCATCGATTTACCTGTTCCAGGTTTACCCCAAAACAGCGCTTTGCAGCCTTGATTAAAACGCGGTAATCGTGCTTGCAATGCAGTTTGTAAATTAATTCTCGCTATCAACTCTTTTAATTCAATCGCCACTTTGTCTTGTAGCATCATATCTTTTAAGGTGTACCGAGCCTGGCATAGCTTAGCCAGCTCATCGCAATGTTGGCTTTGTGCGTCAAAGCACAAGCTCTGTAGTATCTGCCAGTAGTCGTTAGCATTTTGCTGCTTGGCTTTATCGGCTAAACGCTTCATCAAAGGTAACTCAACGGGGTATTTAGCTGCTAACTGGTTGGCTTGGCTTTTATCTTGCTCTGTCATGTCATTATTGGGGCAAAGTGATAACCACGCCAAAGCTCGCTGCGTTAAACTTGGCTCAATAATTTGCTCTACATAAACATAATTAAAAAAAACGTCCAGTACCGGCTCCTTGGTATTTGTAACCAGCATTATAGCACCGCATGAAGATAACAATCGTTTGAGCTTTTTAAGCCATGGCGTAGGTAATGCCGCTAAGTTTGCCCAATATAACAGTAATGGTTTGCCACCACTGATTAACAGCAAACAGGCTATCTCAGCGATAATATGATTAGCATCAACATGCTCTAACTGTTCTCCTGAATACAAAGCTGCCATGCTATTGGTTTTTTCGGCACTTTGTTCAACGTACCATGGAGGAATATTGTCATCGGTGCCTTTTAATACCACCACACTGTGATCACTGGCTGTAATTGTTGGGTAGCCGCATACGTCAAATACTGGGTCTGTAAATGGTTTTACTAGAGTAAAATAGTTTAACCCTTCACTATTATTTTGACCCAACTGAAAATAGTGTTGTAAAAAAGGTGCAAGGTAAACACATCGCTGTAATGCTGGAACATCATTTTGTAGCAGCAGTAAACCCCATTCAAATAAAGGTGAATTGAGCTTAATTTGCTTCATTGTTTGTTGTTTATTGAGCGTCGCATCAACCAAAGTCAACAATTTATCTAGGCTCAACATAGGCCCTTGCTCAAACCAGCTTAGCCCTAAAAATGGTGCAATCACATCGGGGTCTTGCTCTTGTAAATAAACCAAAGCCAACATTTTAATTTCGCTTGATGAGAGTAAAAACAAGCGCTTAACTATCATAAAGCGCTCGCTAGAAACAAGCTCCCCAAGAGCATGTTGCAGCTGTGAAAATGGCTCAGATAAATCTGAATCTTGAGATTTTAACACGCAGGCAAACTCATAAAGCTTGCACGCTGCGTCGCGCTCCAGCATACTTTGTTGGCTATCTTTAATGGCCTCATTGCTAAACATAACTCAACCCTCAACCATTTTACGAGCGAGATCTTGAGCGCGCTGACCCACTTGCCTAGCCCACCGAGAATCAAGCATCTCATCAGCTGCTTTTTGATAATTTTGACGCTCTAATGCCGCTATCATATTTTTAAACTTACATAGCCCTGCTACACCTAAGTTAAAGGCCATATCAAGCAAAATTAGTTTTCTGGATTCGTTTATTATTGCAAATATAGCAACTCTACTATTTACTTGCGCAAGGGTCTCTGTGATATCGTTATTAAGCAAATAATGTGCTTCTTCTAACGAAATACCTTTATCTATTAAGTTGCGACCAATACCTATGGTAAGCTTGCCTTGAGTGCACTTGTAGGCTGTTAAAGATAACCCTTCATAACGAAGCAGCTGCTCTTTTAACTCTTGTAACCCTTGTTCTGTTACAGTCAGCATTATCAACCCTCCGTTACTGGCTTGAGTAATTCAATGGGTAATGTTAAAACCATACTTTGCTCTAACCCTTCTACCTCAACAGCCACTAACTTCTGGCTACGGCGCTCAACTAATGTGCCTTGATACCCTTTTAAGCTGCCACTAATAATCTCAATAGAAGCACCTTTGACTAAGCGTTTAGCAAGCACATCAACAATATGACCATGTAAGACACAGCGCTTTATTTTTTCGATTTCTTTGGGTGAAATAACCGCTGGAGCATTATTAAACTTAATATAGGATACAAATCCAGCAAATCGTTTTAACTGCTGAAACTCATTTCCATCAATATAAACAAACACATAAGATTTAAATAATGGTGTAGTAACGACTTTTACACGATCGCTCCACTGTTTCGTTTGCTCTATTGCTGGTAAAAATGCCTCACAGCCACTTTGTAGTTTATTTATCTGCTCTGCTAATTTTTTTTCGCAATTGGCTTTGGTGTAAACCACAAACCACTGTCTTTGATTAATCATTTGAATGCTCCAGACAAGCTCCGCCACATCGCTCCCATTTGGGGGATGTGGCGAGTTTCAATTAAATTGGGGCGCGATACACTTACGCCTTTGTTACATCGATAACGAGCTAGCGGGATATTTGTGAATGAATTTTATGAAAACTGCAGCGCACTAAGCTGCTTTCTTGCAAGCTGTACACGTTTGCGAGCATTTTCTGGTGTGATCTGTAGCTGTTCAGCGATCTCTGAGTATTCCATTTCATAAATAAATTTATACTGGATAGCCTGTTTAAGAGCAGTTGGAAGGCCATTAATCGCTTGTGTTAGTTGGTGATATAAATAACTACGCTCATAGTCACTTTCTAGTGTGCGAGAGTGGTTTTCAGTAAAATAAAATAGTGAAGGGTTAGTGCTGACTATACCAACTAAATCGCTTTCTTTGCTATTTGAACGATGAATATCCATACACACATTGTGTGCAATACGGCATAACCATGCGAACATATTCTCAATATTTGATATATTTTTACTATAAGCATTGAGTGCTTTTTCACGAGTTTGCGCCATTGCATCCTCAATTTTATCACTATCATTATGCAACCACTTATAACAGCACGATAACACTCGCTCATTATATTCAGCCCAAACTCCCCAAAACTCTACATGAGGATTGGTGCTACTTTGCGCACCTAAATAAGAATTCCTTGATACTAACATCATCTCTCCGCTTTAAATTGAATTTACGAAGCGATGACGTAGCAACTTTAATTATGTGAATTAAATTAACAAAATTAAAACCTAAAAATAACTTAAAGCAGCACTTTATGGCTACTTTATAAATTTACTAATGTTCACTATTCCTAGTTAAGAATGACCTTATTATTAATTCAGGTACGCTGTCTATTACAGTACATTACAGTAAACTATTTATACTAATTAGTTAGCCATTCTTAATTGCGACAACTCCATTTATCGAGAAAAATCATTGATTAGAATACGTTGCGTTGCAATATATATTTTTAATATCGAGGTGAGAAAAACGGGCGCTAAAAAGCGACTAGCAAGTAAATGCTTACTAGTCGAGAGTTTGAAATGTATTGTTATATTTTAGGATTAAGAAAGACCTAAACTGTGCTTAATTTGCTGCATCTGTTCTTGTAAGCGCGCTTGAATATCACACACTTGCTGACTTGAACTATTCACTTGAGCTTTCATTTGGTCCATTTCTTCACTGAAGTTATCTAACAAGCTACTTTGCTGTTGTGCAACTTCCATAGCATGAGAGGCGACTTGGTTCGCATTTTGCGCGCTTTGCGCAACCCCTTCAGAGTTTTTCTTTAACTCTTGTGCGTGATGGGTTTGTAGCTCAGCATCATCAGCCAATGCTGATATTTGGGTTGATACTTTACTTGAGTTATCTCCTAAAACATTAAGCTGAGTATTAATATCTGCCAGTGAATCTTGCGTTTGTTGGGCAAGTTTACGCACTTCATCAGCAACCACAGCAAACCCACGGCCATGCTCACCTGCACGCGCCGATTCTATGGCCGCATTAAGCGCTAATAAGTTGGTTTGCTCTGCGATAGTACGGATGATCTCAATCACTTTGCCCACATCAGCAACACCATTAAGTAATTCATTTAAGCTTGCAAGCCCCTCTTCCACGCGGCGTTGGTTCTTGGAACTGGCGTTTAACATCGCATCGGCAAAGTTGACACTTTGACTCATTGCACTAAATGTTTGATTAGCATTGTTAGATACTTGGCTATTAATGTCGCTGGCTTCAGTACCTAGGTTTTTAACTTGCTCTAGCATCTTTTGTGTTTGTTCAACACGCGCATAAGTAGTATCTGATTGACTGCCAATTTTAGCAAGGTGAACACTCATTTGTTGCATAAAATCATTGATCACCTTAAGCATTTGTTCACGCTCTTGGGCTTCAATGCGTTGCCTTTCAATCAACTGATTAAAGTAAGTAGCAATTTCACCAAGTTCTGTATTGGGGTTTTTACTTTGAATATTTTTTAAATCGTTGCTTTCAATTAAATACGCAAACCCATCACGCAGATGACGCAAGGGCTGCAGCACTTGATTGCGCATAACAAAATACATAGCCGCAGCGAGTAAAAATAATATGCCGATAGCAATGCCAAAAATAATTAGTACGCGCTCAGAAAGTGTATCTTGCTGGGCTTTAAGTTGCTGCTCAGCATTAAGCATCACTTCAGATACTTCTTTAATATCGGCACGTAAATTACGAATGCCAGACTGGCGTTTTTTAGCTTGTGTGAGTGTAGCACGCAAATCTCGCTCAAAGCGATTTGGCCAACTGCCTAACTCCGCTTTTATTTCCTCTGCTAAGTCTTCGGCTTCAGCACCAAAAAATAACTCATCTTCATCTACCTCAGACATCACGCCTAAATTGTTTAAATCATCAATTTGGTTAGATAACTGCTGTAAGCGAAATACACTTTGCTGAAGGTTTTTTTCTGTCGCGCTATCAAAGCTCATTACTAGCTGATAAGTATAAATACTGAGGTTGCTTACTTGTGCATAGTAGTCAGAGGCCAATTCAATATATTGCGGTGCAAGTTGGTGATCTGAGGCTTTTAAAGTGTAATTAACAAGCGATGAAGCGGAGCCTGACATTTGCCTGAGAGCATTATCCAACAAGGCCATTTCGTTACCCGATAACTTGCCCAATGCTCGATATTTACCATTTATATCACTATCGAGTTGATCGAGTTGCATTTGCATACGCTCACTCAGCGTACTGGGCAATGCTATTAAATGTTGCTGTTTAATTTTTTTAATCAGCTCTGAAGACTGATTAAGGTACTGCCCATCTCCCGTACCGAGATAATCTTCAATACTGCCTTCAAGGTCAATTAAAATGGTATTTTTAAGCTGAGTGTATGCCATATTTTGGCTATCAAGGGCACTTAACACTTGAGAGGCCCACACAAGTACGGCGGCTAAAAAAACACTGGCTGATGCCAATAAAATTGCCAATAACCGAGTAAACGATGAAACACGCATAAGCACAACCCTATAATATTTAAGCGCGCATAGAGTATTAACCTTTTATGACAATTTAATGTAATTTACCCATAATAAGAACGTACAACTTTAAAACCATACTTTAAGCGTATATTATTCATCCGCCAAACATCTAAACGGCTATTTCATTGCTGCTTTAACATACACATCGAATCGATTTTTCTTGGTTGTTATCTGCATGCTTGGTGCTTTATTGTTTAAAAAAGGTGCATAGTCAGGTCGTTTAACAACAGCCCGTTTACTGGCTAATTGATAAGCAAAATCAAGTAAATTATCAGCGTCATTATCAGCACCAACCAAATCTTGAAAAACACGCATCTCTTTTTTTACTAAGGCTGACTTTTCTCGGTGAGGAAACATAGGGTCAAGATAAACAACATCAGGTTGTAATGTCGTATTGGTGAGCAAGTCATGGCTTGAGCCAAACTCCATTTGCATATTGTTTTGCATCCAATCGCCAATTTCAGCATCTTGATAAGCACGTTGCAGGCCATCATATAATAAAGCGGCCACCACAGGGTGACGCTCATGCAATGTAACTTTGCAACCCAGCGCAGCCAGTACAAATGCATCTCGACCAAGTCCAGCTGTCGCGTCAAGCACGTGAGGGGTCGCGCCTTTATTTAACCCAACAGCTTTTGCTATTGCTTGCCCTTTTCCTCCGCCAAATTTACGCCTATGCGCAGCAGCACCCGTTACAAAATCAACCAATACAGCACCTAATTTAGGTTCATCCGCTTTGACTAATTGCAATCCAAGTTCATTATAAATAAGTTTAAAGGTAGGGTGAGTCAGGTTATTAGACTGTGATGCCCAGTGTGCTAGCGCAAAGCGCTGCTCTAGCTCGTCTAAATAAGGACGGTTTTCAACAAATTGGGTATGAATAAGCACTGCAAAACTCCTGTGTCCATGCCCAGCTATTATACCTAAAGCACACCATGCTAAATAGCTTTCTATGGCATAAAGTTTTCCAGCGTCAATTCAATCTTAAAACAACTCTATATCGGTTTGAGAAGCCACTTCATCCTCTCCCCACGGTTTAGCAATTTTATTTAAGCTTTCAATTAACTCAAAGCGTACCACCGTGATGCCATTTAACTTTTCTTTAATTACCGTCAGTTCGCCATCTAAAAACTCAAAGTGCCCATGCAACTTCTCAATTTGGGCCGCTTGTTCAGGACTTAGCTGGCTTTTCATTTTATCTGACAGCGCTAAAAACTCAGCTACTTTAAGTGCATGCTGCTCATCAACACTATGTAATTGCTCACTTAATTCTTCAAACGCTAAACCAATTTTTTCTACTTTATTGAGTGCATCTTCACTCACTTCCATATCTTTAATTTTGGCATTGGTGGCTTCTAATATGTGCGGTAGTAAATCTTTATAACGGCCATATAGTCCAGGGTCATCAATTGGCATATTTTTTACCAACAACGATACTTTGGGGTAATTAATAATGGTGCGCTGACCAAAATCAACAAACCGATTGCTGTCTCGGTGCTTTTCTAATAACTCCTGCTCAATAGGTTGAATTGTGCCATTATGAGAAAAAAACACCTCGCTATCGTGATACCAAAACACCACTGCCACACTTAAATTCAACGGTACAAAAAATTCAAAAAAATATTCGCTCAACGAGGTTAAGTCATGTGCGTGGTATGATTGACCAACATAGCGCATAATTCGGCCCATATCACCTGAGTCTGTCATCGCAATTTCAGCGGTCACTTGAGCCCGCTCCATATCTTGCTTTAGTTGCTGTGATTGCTGGCGATAGGTATCGAGCACTTCAATACGCGCAAGCAGTTCAGGGCTTTCAAAGGGTTTAACTATATAATCTGCCGCCCCTGAATTATAACCACGCATTCGCTCACAGAGGCTACCTTTAGAAGATAGAAACATCACCGGTATATTTGCCGTTTGCTCAATCGTCTTCATTTTCTCACACACTTCAAAGCCATTCATACCCGGCATTTCTACATCAAGCAAGATAATATCTGGCTGGTACTTTTGTGCTAAACGTATTCCTTCTTCCCCACTTTTTGCATGAAGTAATCGACATGACGACGCCAAAGCTTCTTCAATTATGCAGTGTGCTAACTTGTCATCGTCAATTGCCAATACTAATTTGCTCATATAGCTACCCTAATTCACCTTATCCTTTTAAAAAGCATAGACCTAGATAGTGAATTTGCGAACGTCTAGACAACAAAGGCACTGAATAAGTGCCCTTGGAAATATTTACGCTCAGATAAATAGCTAAACGGCGGCGTTAATGCCGCTATGCCTTAGCAATGCATCTACTTTTGGCTCTCGGCCTCTAAAGCGAGTAAACAACACCATAGGTGCTTCTGAGCCACCTTTTTCAAGGATATTTTCCATAAATGCTCGACCTGTTTGCTCATTAAAAATACCGTCTTCTTCAAATTTAGAAAACGCATCTGCTGATAAAACCTCAGCCCATTTATACGAGTAATAACCCGCGCAGTAACCACCAGCAAAAATATGACTAAAGCTATGCTGAAAACGATTAAATTTTGGCGCTTGAATAACCGCAGTTTTTTCCCGAACAGCATCTAAGGTTGATTGGATACTGCACCCTTCATCACCTTGGTAATCGGCATGGATATGGAAATCAAACAAACTGAACTCAATTTGACGTAACATTTGCATAGCTGATTGGTAGTTTTTGGCCGCCAGCAATTTATCTAATAACGCTTTAGGCAATGGTTCACCTGTTTCATAGTGACCTGAGATAAAGCCAAGCGCTTCTTCTTCATAGCACCAGTTTTCTAAAAATTGACTTGGTAGCTCAACGGCATCCCACGCAACACCACTAATACCGGCCACCGGTGCCGCATCCACCTGCGTCAGCATATGGTGAATACCATGGCCAAATTCATGAAATAATATGGTGACCTCATCGTGCGTAAACAAAGCAGGCTTATCACCCACCGCTTTATTGAAGTTACATACCAAATAAGCTACTGGTATTTGTAATTGACCATTAGCGCGAACCTTACGACCCATACAGTCATCCATCCAAGCGCCACCACGCTTGTTTTCACGTGCGTATAAATCTAAATAAAACTGACCTCTGAGCTCACCTTTTTGATCATGAATTGCAAAAAATCGAACATCAGCATGATAAGTATCAAAGTCTTTTAATTCTGTAACCGAGATACCAAACAGGCGTTCAACCGTTTTAAATAAACCAGTGAGTACTGTGTTTGCAGGGAAATAAGGCCGTAGTTGTTCATCCGAAATAGCATACTTTGCTTGCTTGAGTTTTTCGCCATAATAACCGTAATCCCAAGCTTCTAACGCATCAATGCCATGCTGTTGTTTAGCAAACTCAACTAATTCAGCAAGTTCAGCTTGCGCTTGTGGCTTTGATTTTTCAGCTAAATCATTTAAAAACGTAAATACTTGTTCTGGCGACTCTGCCATTTTAGTAGCCAATGATTTATGCGCGTAACTATCAAAACCAAGTAACTGAGCTAATTCATGACGCAGTGCCAGCACCTCGGTCATTATTTGAGAGTTATCAAATTCATTAGCATTAGGACCTTGATCTGACGCTCTGGTCACAAACGCACGATACGCTTCTTCACGTAGCTGGCGATTATCTGCATAAGTCATAATGGGCAAGTACGATGGGTGATCTAATGTGAATACCCAACCATCGAGTTCTTTTGTTTGTGCAGTATGCTGCGCCAGTGCCAATGCGGATTCAGGTAAGCCAGTTAATAACGATTCATCTGTAATGTGCTTTTGCCACGCTTGAGTGGCATCCATCACATTATTACCAAATTTAGCCGAAAGCTCAGATAAACGCGCAGTGATCTCGCCATAACGTTTTTGTTTGTCTTGGCTTAATGCTATGCCCGACAAAGCAAAGTCACGTAGCTCATTCTCTATGGTTGTTTGCTGCGCGGTCGTTAGTTGAGCAAACTCATCCGATTCTTTTATCGATTTATAAGCTTCATATAAACCTTGATGCTGACCAACATACGTAGAGTATTCAGACATAAGAGGTAAGCATTCATCATACGCCTTGCGTAACGCTTCACTATTTACAACTGAGTGCATATGAGAAACAGGCGAGAACATTCTTGATAATTTATCGTCCGCTTCTTCAAGCGGTAGCACCAAGTTTTGCCAAGTGAACGACTTATTATTAAGTACTTCATCAATGGTTTCACGACAATGCGCAATAGCTTCTTTTAATGCTGGCACAATATGCTGTGGTTGAATTGCAGAAAACGGTGGTAGGCCTTCTAGCCCAATTAATGGGTTGCTCATAGTTTTTCTCTATATCGTTATTTAGGCTTATTGAGTTGAAATTGGGGCAAACGCCGCAATTACAAGTTAGACTGTTATTTTTTCCTACGTATCATGGTCTACATGTGCAAGCGTAGTATATTTTTCAAGAATTAAGAGGAAGTTATGGCTCAACATTTTGATTATATTGCCATTGGTGGCGGTAGTGGCGGAATTGCATCCGCAAATAGAGCAGCCATGCGTGGTGCTAAAGTTGCTTTAATTGAAGCAAAACATATGGGCGGCACCTGCGTAAATGTTGGGTGTGTACCTAAAAAAGTAATGTGGCATGGCGCACAAGTTGCTGAAGCAATTAAACTATATGCCCCAGATTATGGTTTTGATGTTGAGCTCAAAAACTTTGACTGGGCAAAATTGGTTGAAAGCCGCGAAGCCTATATAGGTCGTATTCATAAGGGCTATGATAGTTACCTTGCCAAAAATGGCGTAACCGTAATCAGCGGCTTTGCTAAATTTGTTGATAACCACACCATAGAAGTAAATGGTGAGCATCACACCGCAGATCATATTAGTATTGCCGTAGGTGGACGTCCGTCTATTCCTAATATTCCAGGTGCTGAATATGGCATAGACTCAAATGGCTTTTTTGAGCTTAGGCAACAACCACGCCGTGTGGCTGTGATTGGTGCAGGTTATATTGCGGTAGAACTTGCAGGAGTGCTCAACAGCCTAGGTACTGAAACCCACTTGTTTGTTCGTAAACATGCCCCACTTCGCAGTTTTGACCCTATCGTGGTTGAAACACTTACTGAAGTAATGGAAAAAGAAGGCCCAACTCTGCATACACATGCAGTACCAAAAGAGTTAATCAAAGAAGAAGATGGCTCAGTCACATTACATTTAGAAAATGGCCAAACACACACCGTTGATCAAGTTATTTGGGCCATCGGTCGAGAGCCAGTAACTGACTTAATAAATCTAGCGGCAACTGATGTGCAAACCAACGAACGCGGCTTTATTAAAGTGGATGAATACCAAAATACCTCAGTAAAGGGCATTTATGCCCTTGGTGACATTATGGAAGGCGGTATTGAGCTTACCCCAGTTGCCGTTAAAGCTGGCCGCATGCTTGCTGAGCGCTTATTTAACCCAGAACTACCCGATGCTAAAATGGATTACAACTTAGTGCCTACCGTGGTATTTAGTCACCCCCCCATTGGCACCATTGGACTGACAGAGCAACAAGCCATTGAGCAATATGGTGAAGATAATATTAAGGTATACACCTCAAGCTTTGCCGCTATGTACACCGCCGTTACTCAACACCGCCAACCATGCAAAATGAAGTTAGTGTGTGCTGGCACTGACGAAAAAGTGATAGGCCTACACGGCATCGGCTTTGCCGTTGATGAAATGATCCAAGGCTTTGCCGTTGCGATGAAAATGGGCGCAACCAAAGCTGACTTTGACTCCGTTGTAGCGATTCACCCAACTGGGTCTGAAGAGTTTGTTACTATGAGGTAGGGCTCTGATTTAAAAATTAAAATCATAACGCGAGTATCAAAACACTCGCGTTTTTTTATCGAATTAGCAGCCAGCTTCTTTAGGTCGGATAAGTGACTAAGCCACGCCATGCGACATTTATAAACACCACCGCAAGCAATAACACCCTAACTTTCCAATGCCTTTAAAATTAAGGTAGGTAATATAAATACCAACAAAAGACCGAAGGTTTTATAATTCGCTCAAATAACATTTCTGAGTGTTCCAATACTAATTTTTCTTTCAAAAAAAGAAGCCTGCCAAGAAGTATTCCAAATAACCTATGTGGGGAGTGTTGATGTATAAATTTGAAAAATTAAATATTTAAAGGCATACAGGTAAAGTTTCTCCATACTTGCATTCAATCGATACTCGAACATTCAGCCCAACCTCAGCGGTTAGAATCAGTGCTAAAAATAACTGAGGTTGGGCAAAAGTTAGGTTATTTGAACAATTCAACCTCTCCAATACCAACACCAACAGTCGTGCTCTCGTTCGCAGCAACAAAGTCAAACTTGTAGTCGATGTAACTACCGCGTTTATCTGCGTCGATAATGTAGTCAATAGACATTTGACCACATGCTACTTTGTTGAAGTTTTCAAACTGATCCGTATCCACCGTATCAATCACCTGCCAGTTATTACCATCGTTGCTGGCAGACAAAGTCCAAGTCCCAGGGGTATAACCTTTTGTTTTACAGTAAGCACGCGATAACCGATAGCTTTTCAAAACTGTAGGCACTTCGGTGCTAAAACGTAACCAAGGGTAAACTTCAGTATGCTTAGAGAACCAAGAAACCTCATTTGTACCAGTCTCTCCATCAAAGGCAGCGCTGGCAGGGTGGCCTGAGTCATATATTGTACTGGCAACAGCACTGCTAATATTTACACCAACGGCTATGGTACCTGGGCCATCAGATACAGGTGGTTGTCCAATATTTAACGAAAAATCTCCTGAGCCGCCAGTATTGTTATACCAAGTTCCTTGGTATGCGCCATCGCCAATATGCTGGCCTCTGTAGGCATAGGTCGCATCACCTCGAAACTGGGTGAAAGTAATAATAGGCGTAGAATATGTCACTGTATCAACCGTGCCAGACAAAATGTTGCCAGTTATAGTGGCACTAGACGGTTCGGTTTGGCTGCTAAGAACAAAATGCCCTTGATGAATTCGAGCATCGAACGATTCTAAATTACCAACAACTTCACCGTTAAGTTGCCAGTCAGAAGTCAAAGACCAAACTTCATCAGCAGCAAACGCGTTAGCGGTTAGAAAAAGACTGGAGCAAAGTGTAGCTAGTTTAATAGCTTTGTTCATTATGTGTTTCCTTAAGCTTCGTCAATAAATAATGGGAAAATGACAAGATACCTCCGTTTCCAAAATGGAGGCAATGCATGAAAACATAAAAAAGCGTTATTGGTCAATAAAAGTGAATAAAAGTGAATAAAAGTCAAAAATATAGCTCTAAGGCACACTCACCTTCTAGGTATGAGTTATGTTAAAATCACAACCCACAGCACGCATTCGGGATATTTATTCAACACCTTATAGTCACTCACATAAAGTAACCATTCAACTAAACCTCGAAGGTGCAGCACCTGACAACCTAACTACTCAACTAACTGCTGAAAAGGTGAATACACCCTAAGCAAACTTAGACTTTCTATTTGCTAACAGCTGTGTTTTTGCTGCTTTTGATACCAGTGCTCGAAATTTAGGACAATCTAATTGATTTTTCTCTGGGCATTTAGCTACATGTCTAAGGCCATCGCGCATTGCTTCAAATTGCTTGATTTTTTTATCTAATAAATCAGCTTGTTCAATTAATTGCGAACGGTCTATAGTCACCTTTCCACTGGATGAGAACATGTTTGCTATTTCATCTAATGTAAAGCCTGCATATCGCGCAAGCGCGACTAAAGCCAATTGCTCAATCACTTTTGCATGAAACACCCGGGTTATGCCCTTTCTACCTATCGAACGAATAAGGCCTAACTCTTCGTAATAGCGAATTGTTGAAGACGGCAACCCTGTTTGCTTAGCAACTTGCCTAATGGTTATCTCTAATTTGTCACTCATCTATTGACCTCAAGCCGGCTTGAAGATTTAACATTGCTTCTATGTTAGCAACCTTCATCGTTGAATACATAGGTATCTATGCAAAATAGTCATCAACATATCGGCACGATAAGCGATAAAAAACAACTCAAAGATAAGGGAATACATACACTGTGTATCTCAACTTTAATGTGCTCACTTGCACTTAGTAGCGTTAATATTGCCCTACCAGAGCTTGCTTATAGCTTGCAGACTAATTTTTTAGATGTGCAATGGGTCATCATTGCTTTTATGTTTTCACTCACTTGCACACTTGTTATCGCAGGTTCACTAAGTGATATATATGGCCGTAAAAAGTTATTTTTAATTGGTATATTAATTTTTACTGTTGCGTGCAGCGTCACCCCTTTAGTACAAAGTTTGTGGGCATTGGTGGTTATACGTTTAGGCCAAGGCATTGGCAGCGGTATATTATTGACAAGCTCTATGGCACTTGCTGCAGATATAGTAAGCAAAAATAAGCTCAGCTCTATCATAGCATTACTCGCCAGTATGTCTGCAGTTGGTACAGGACTTGGTCCTATTATGGGCGGGGTTATTATTGAATATGCCGGTTGGCAGCCAGTTTTTCTTGCCAATATTCCTTTAGGGATTGGTTTGTATATCTATGCCTCTAAATATCTACCTTCAAATGTGCCTAAGGCAAAAAAACACTTTAGTGACTTTGCTGGAGCCTGTTTAATGTTAATTACCCTGCTGACCTATACCTTGGCTATCACATTAACAAGCCAAGGGTTTAACTTACTGAATTATCTACTTTTAATCATATCTTTTGTGACATTACAATTGTTTTTATTACACCAAAAACGTTCTTATACTGCCATGATCAATGTAGCTTTAATCAATACTCCGTCGTTTTTACTGTGCATGTTTAGTAGCTTTATTGTTTCAATTTTTGTTATGGCTTCATTAGTTATTGGCCCATTTTATTTGATTTACACACTCAATTTAAGCGCAGCAACCGCAGGTCTTGTCATGGCAGTTAGCCCATTGGTAGTCGCTAGCATGTCATTTATACTTAGTCAGTCATTTGTTTATTTATCACTAAGAGCACGCGTGCTGAGTGGTTTGTCCATCTTATTGCTTGGTGCCTTATGTATGGCTCACCTAAAGGTAGAGTATGGCGTTGTTGGTTACATTCTTTGTTTAACTGTCACAGCATTAGGTTATGCACTATTTTTATCTGCCAACAACACTCTCGCCATGCAACACGCAAATAGTAAAAACCGTGGTGCAGCATCTGGCACTCTCAATCTTGCTAGAAACTTGGGCTTGCTCAGTGGAACATCAATTATGAGTCGCTTATTTACAGTAGAGTCTCAGGAAGTCAACCTTTATACAACTCAGTATCAAACTATTGAAGCAAGCTTACACATAACTTACCTAGTCGGTGCAGCATTACTGCTCATGGTGATTATTGTTCAACTTAAGTACCTATTTAATAAAAAAAGCCACTCCCTTTAATTCACCTACAAGGCTATCAAAATGAAACCTAATACACTTAATAAATTTATCACTGCTACTAGAGCTAATTGGCAAGGTTTAACCAGTACCAATATACTCAACTGTAAAGCACAGCTTGAAGAGTTAGCCCGTACACCAAGCTCTGAGCCTTGGTTAGCGCAACTGCATACCAACAAGCAATCGAGTACTGAGCTATACCGCGATCCAGAACATGGCTTTATCTTACTTGCCCACATAGAGCCAAAACACACATACCGCCCACCCCACAATCATGGCGCCGGCTGGGTACTTTATGCCGTTCAACATGGTGCAATGGACATTTCAACTTATAGTCAAGTAACCGATTGCAACGGGCAAACGCAACTTGTATCAAGAGGTGCAACTACATTAAGTTCAGGGCAGTGTCATGTTTACTTACCCAAAGATATTCACGATACAAAATCTACAACTGACTATGTATTGATGTTTCGTCTCACTAGTACCGATATACAAACTGAAAAACGAGAAGGTCGTTTAATACAATTTGATATTTCTAGCTAGAGATAATGATAACCGCCATGCATTGTTCTATCGATTAACCAAAGGGGTTGAGGCCAATTTAAATAAATAAGAGTTCGTTATAATCGCCCCTTACTCGCTCTTAATTGAAAATAAAAACCATACTCTGCC
>NZ_ARPN01000023.1:0-3045 GCF_054966645.1 Pseudoalteromonas sp. SANK 73390 | reverse complement strand
TAATAATGGGCTAAAAATAGTTTGCTAAAATGTTGAGGAACGAAAACAGCAAACTGTTTTTAGTCCTTATTTATTAGCTTGTTATAAGGTACGCAACACCCGTTAATCGATGTAAGCTCCCCAATGTACTTTAAAAGCTTATTAAAATCATTAGGGTAATTATTAAAGCCTTTTTTGTTATATATAACTTTTTTATTCTTAAATTTTAGCTTAAAGAATGTTCCGTCCAACATCCCCTCTTGAACATATTTGTCCTTCCAATTTGGAATACCAAGTTCAATTAATGTGGATTGAATATGCTCTAAAGTCTTAGGGGACACATTTTTATCACATAAGATTTCTACTTTTTGACCACTGCCAAAAACTTTAGAATAAGTTATTTTTTCGCTATTAATTTCTAAAAGTTCGGAAACTCTATAAGAACCCATTTCGAAGCTAAACCTATCTATTTCTATCGACCATACAGAAATAGAAGTAAAAAATAATAATAAAATTAACGCTCGAACCATTTGTACCTTATAACGCCGCAATAAGCAGCAAAAAATAGTTGGCTACAATTTGTGAGGCACGAACAAAGCCAACTGTTTTTTGTCCGTTTAATTGCCTTGTTAGTTCCAGTTTTTTCGACGGTTCGCCATATCTCTAGTTGAATACATAAAAGGAAAAAACTCATGCATATATGGCACATCAGGCATCTGAAAACCTTTAGCTATTTCAATATGATGAACACTGTCTTGGCATGATTGTAACACTTCAAAAATTGGTTCTAAGATTTTGATAATATACCAAACAGAATGCGGAGAAGCAGCTTCAATAATGCGCGGGTGACTCAAACAATCAAACTCAGTCATAATTTCGCCACTTAAACTATGTAAAGATGTAAATGAGTTACTCCCGAGAGCATCACACATAGCATAGGACTCGCTTCTTATTTTTTCTCTCTTTCTTTCTGTAACCTCATCTAAGTACAGATCAAAGATGATTCTCCACCATTCAGAAAGCGGACTCTTGTCTTTTGAAGTTCCACTTAATTTCGATAAATTGTAATACCTTGCAGATAAGGCAAACTCATGATGAAAATGAATAATATCCCACTCAGTGCCGGAATCATAAAACCCCGATAAATCCATTCCTTTCTCTTGAGCAATAATCTTTATAGCGGCATATAGATCCTTAATTTTATGACCATAATTATGCTTCAGTTCTCGATCTGACATTATTTTAAGATCATTTTTTGACATGTAGTCCAAAATAACGACTATTTTCATAAATCTTTCAATACCAATAGAAAGTTGAAAAAAAGCCGAGTAAAAGAGTCCTCGTTCCTTCTCTCCAAGATTTGCTTTACGAAGGAAAGTGAGCCCTTGGCATAAACTGGACTGTGTCAGGTAACCTTCTTGTTGTAACAGTTTAAATTTTTCACTGAACATGAAACTACCTCTAATGGAACTAACGCTAAGCTAACGGGCAGTGACGTAGCGGCATAATCGCGAAGCGCCGCTGCGTTACTGTCCCAGTGTGGCACGCAGTGCTACACGTGTTAAGCGCCTTGTTAGCTGCCTTGCAAGCGAACCAACAGTTGGTTGTTTAGATCTGTTAGCGAATGGTATATCGCCATATAAGCGTCTTTTCCAGCTTCATATGAATAGTCTGGTACTGCCATACCGAAATTTGTTGAAGCGTTGTACGTGTAAATACTGCCACTTGTTAAGCCGTCGTATATCTTTTGGTCTTCTTTGTCTTTCAATTCATACGTTCCAGTGGCGGTAAAAGATTCCAAATTTGGTTTAATTACAAGGTCAAATTTATCGCTTATTTCGTTTGATTCGGATTGTGCAACAATTCGGAATAGAGAACTTAAAGAGTCATGAATTGCATTTCTTAGGTAGAAGCCCAGATCGTATTCAAATGTTGTCCCTAATTGCTTTTCTTGATGTTTATATGACAGGAAGCTTTCGTCGAAAGAGATAAGCACGTCCCTGTCCAATTTCTGTTCTTGCTCTCTAATTTCCATTTTATTAATCATTATTGGGCTAGTTACGCACCCACTGACTAATAGAGTTAATAATCCGAAAAAACATACATTCAAAAACTTCTTCATAGTTTTATATTCCTTAAATAACTTTCCTAGGCAGCTAACGCCTCACTAAGAGGCAAAAAATTGTTGGCTAAAATTAGCGAGGCACGAGCAAAAACCAACTGTTTTTTGTCCTGCTGAAATGACTTGTTAGTTTTCAATGCCTACCAACAAACGCCATAATCCAATCATGCTCTTCATCACTTGTTGTTTCAGTGTCAAAGAACTCTGATATTTCAGCTTTCATTGCACCTAATTCGCTTACTCCCTCTTCTAGGGTTGATAAGTAAGTTGTATGAAAGAAATAACCGTACACACCACTAGTTATAGAGTATGGTGCAATATCGCCACCTTTTTCCAAAGTTAGGCGAGCGCCTTTGGAATGCTCCTCGTCCTTAATTATTTCACCACTTTCAGGACCTACTGTTCCGATGGTTTCTCCATTATCAGTTTGATTCCACATAGCTCAACTTTTGAAAACTAACGCCGTATTAAGCGGACTAAAATTGTTGGTTATAATGTGAAGCGAAGCGGAACCTAACCAACTGTTTTAGTTCCGTTTAAATGCCTTGTTAGCTGTACTTTGCTACCCAACTTTAACATGACCAAAAGGTAATAAAACTAACATTAAAACACACAATAAACTTATAAAGATAAACACCCATTTTGCATCGCTTGGCTTTGAGTCTGAACGCATAACAAAATTTGATACTTTCTGTTTTTTGAAAATACTCGCGATTCCAATCAAAGTTCCTAACAAATACGCTGCAGCTATGACGTTAATGGCAAATTCACCGACAAAGTTTTGAAGTATATTTACAGCAACATAAAATAAGAACTGAAAAATTATAAATGGTTTCAAAAATTGCATATTGAAGTGATACCAAAAAATATCCCCACCAAACATCCAATATAACTTTGATTTTCTTAACTCATACTTCGAATCTTCCACAACTTATCCTGTACAG
>NZ_ARPN01000022.1:0-391 GCF_054966645.1 Pseudoalteromonas sp. SANK 73390 | reverse complement strand
TCACTAAGAGGCAAAAAATTGTTGGCTAAAATTAGCGACGAAGGAGCAAAAAGCCAACTGTTTTTTGTCCTTTTGAGTGACTTGTTATGTTGCAGACAACTCCAATATACCGTTTGCACCTATATATAAAACAAATAGAACAAATATGAGACCTGCTAGCCTTATTAGCTTATGAGCTTCTTTTTTAATTTTGAGTTGATTGGCGACACCGAAATCAAAATTAAAATACCACAAAAAAACTTTATCCAAACTCCAAAGTACTAAAAAAATATTTACGCTTAGCATTGCGTACGGTGCATCAGATAAAAGAAGCACAAACATTACAGCTAAAGTAATTAAGACTGTAATAAAGCTAATTTTCTTGAAAGTTTCAATCATATCCCTATGCAAC
>NZ_ARPN01000021.1:0-561 GCF_054966645.1 Pseudoalteromonas sp. SANK 73390 | reverse complement strand
AAAATTATAGTTGGCTAAAATGTTTGAGGTACGAAAAACAGCCAACTGTAAATTTTCCGTTTGAATGCCTTGTTATATTGAGTTAACTCTTATTTTATAAAATTGATCTAATATTTCATTTGATGTTATAAGTTCTTTGTTTTTGGCTAAAGTACGCTTGCCTATACGACGATCTAATATGGCATATATTTGAAATAATAGAATATTCTCGTCAAAGGCTTTAGAAACGTCAAATTCATTTAGATATATATTAGTAAGCTTATAAAATCTATCAACATCATAATAACCTAGTTTATCTGCTTCATTTGAGTTAGATGAATCATGATTAACATAAAGCCTCGGCATATCAAATATTTCACAACACTTCTGCCAATCATCTGAATCCGAAAGTACATAAATTTCTTGTTTATTATGAACAAATGTAACTCTCCCCAGATCATCATAAGCGCCTGATTTTCTATATCTTGCAATATGTACGTCTAAACTTTTAGAAACACCAGGATACCAAAGGTCTCTTAATCTTTTCCTAACGTTTTGCCAACTCATAGAATCTCACGAAAT
>NZ_ARPN01000020.1:0-4472 GCF_054966645.1 Pseudoalteromonas sp. SANK 73390 | reverse complement strand
GACATAATTTGTAACTCTAAATTTATCAACACTGTCTAAAGATAATCTATGCTCTAGAGATACAGCTGTATCAGGAAAATATTATGTTAACTTTTAAAAAGCCTTGTTTTTGTATGTTTATGCTCGGTTTAATTATACTTACAGGGTGTAATAGCACGCCAACATCAGTTTCAATTAATGAGAGCATCGCTGTTAATAGCGCGTTTAAACGCCAGTCTATTGAATCTGAAAGCGAGATTTTTCGCCTCGACTCTAAAATCACCTTACAGCTCACAGAGTTTTTTAAAAATGAAACTCCACAGCTTATGCAAACTAAAATCTTATTGCAGTTTCTTATGGATAATGGTCAATCCTCTTTGGCTTATCAATCAGATGCAAATTTAACAGCGTCTCAAGCCTACTATAACCTAAACGCAAACTGCCTGTCTTTGTCCATATTAGCTTACAGCCTCGCTAAGCATTTAGGATTTGATGCTACGTTTCAAAGGGTTCATATCCCTGAATACTGGGATCAAAGTCAAGGCTACAGCCTACTAACAGGGCATGTAAACCTGAAAGTTTCGGAAACAAATAAAAGCTCACAGAACACCCATGTTTTATACACTCGTCCAAAGTCGATAGTCATTGATTTTGACCCAAACAGTCGTCGTCAAAAATTCAGCACCTCAAATATTACTAAAAAGCGTATTTTATCAATGTTCTATAGTAACAAAGGAGCAATGGCCTTAGTGAATGGCAATAATGATAAAGCTTACAGTTACTTATCTGCAGCAGTACAATCAGATCCTGGTTATTCTGGTGCATGGGGCAATTTAGGCATTCTCTATCGCGTTTCAGGTTTTCATCAACAAGCTGAGCAAGCTTATACACAAGCACTTGTAATAAAACCAGAAAACAATAATGTCCTTGGTAACTTAGCACTTCTTTATACGATCACTGACCGCGTCGATAAAGGTAGAAAAATCATTGCACAGCTAGATGAAAAACGCCGTAGTAACCCATTTTACTTAATCGTTAAGGGCAACGAAGCAATTAATGCCAAGCAGTACTCTACAGCATTATCATATTTCCGAAAAGCCAAAAAGCTTGATAATCAGCTACACCAAAGCTATTTTGGCATGGCAAAAATATTTTACTTAAGAGGTAACTTGGACCGTGCGAAGTATTACCTTACTAAAGCTTATCAATTATCTACATTCGATCACGACCGTCACCGCTATCAAGGTAAGTTACAATGGTTACAAGCTGTGGCTAAAAATTAGTGTAATTATATTTTGTTGTGTATCGCCTAATGCGATATCGCAGCAGCTATATAATGACTTAGAAGCGCTTACCAGTGTTCATCATGCTGGTCGAAAGTCGGGCAGCGAAAAACCAAACATCAGTGCTCAATTTTTACATCGGCGTTTTAGTGAGATTGGCATTGATACTGAATATCAACGTTTTACATTTAAAACTGGATTTACATCAAAGGCTGTGGGCCATAATGTTATAGCCACTTTACCCTGCAATGTAGTGACTTGCAGCAAAACTATTGTGATTTCAGCTCATTATGATCACCTAGGTAAAATGGGTAGCAGGTTATATAGTGGTGCAAATGATAATGCCTCAGGAACAGCTGCTTTACTTGCTTTAGCCCAACAGCTAAAACAAACCACCAGACACTTCACCGTTGTATTCCTTGCCACTGATGCTGAAGAAAGAGGCTTACATGGTGCCAAACATTATGTTCGCCAAATAAATAACTCTCAATTATACGCTTTAAACATCAACCTAGATATGTTGGCGTTGAATCGAAAAAATACTCTTTATGTAATGCATTCTCGTACCGCTCAACCATTTATAGATAAACTAAAGCAATTAAAAACAAATACATTTAAATTAAAATTAGCGAGTACACCACAAAAAATGCGCCGGTTGCTTAGTAATAAAAGAATCGACTGGTTAAGAGCCAGTGACCACTACGCATTCTATCGTGCTGGAATACCTTATTTATATTTTGGCATGGGGGAGGATAAAAACCATCACAGTACTAAAGATACTCTACAAGCCATGAATTTTGAAAAGTATCAGCACGTTGTTATGTTCATCAGTGACTTTATAGTGACATTACTGCGCTGCCCTTCAAAATGTACTAGCTGAATTTTTTGTACTTTAGACAACTTCTTAATTTGCCATTCCAGTTTACTCGCTTGACTCTTATTCCCCACTTCATAACTAAACACTAACCTCAATGGACCTTTTCCCTTCAAGTTTTTAGCGCCCTTACCCGCTTCATGAGCCGCGACTCGTTCGAGCACGTTAGTTGTAATACCCGTATACCAATGACCAATCCGTGTCTCAACAATATAAATAGACCAATTATTTTTCTTTTTATGCTGCTCTGTCATTTGAAAATGCTCATTATCAGAAACTTTTTATCGCTTGCATGGTCGAAGTTCGACAAGAAGCTTTACCTTCTGCTCTTAATCGGTATCATGCAAATAACATAAAATAAGGATACACAAATACATGCTGTCTAATAAATCCCTTTGCGTATGGCTCAGTGCTGTTGTAATTACTGTGATGCTATCTGGTTGCTCAAGCTGGGTATACCGCATCAACGTGCCACAAGGTAACTTTTTAGAGCAGTCAGATGTAGATAAACTACGTGTCGATATGACCCGCGAACAAGTTTTGTTTGTGCTTGGCACTCCTATCGCCAAAGACGCTTTTAACAACCAGCAATGGCACTACGCATATGTATATAATATTGATCGTAAATCAGAGCAACGAAAATCATTTACGGTGCACTTTGATGGCGACAAATTGAAAAAGATAAATGGTGACTTCGATGAACCTGAATCTTTCAATGTACCGCTAGATCAATAAGTTTAATAATTTAAAAAGGGCGGAATCGCCCTTTTTAAATATCACACATTTTAATTTAACTGAGCGCTCTGCCACCAGTTATCTTATTTGCTCGACCTTCTTCTTTTGCTTTTTCAGCCCTTTTTCGCCTTGCATCTTTAGGGTCAGCAATTAAAGGACGATATATCTCAACTCTATCACCTTCTTTGACCACTTGATGATTTTTAACCGTACGATTCCAAATCCCAACGGTTAACTTGGTCGCATCAATATCAGGGCACTTATCTAAAATACCAGACTGCATCACTACCTGCTCTGCTGATGTGCCTTCAGCCACATCAACTTCAAGACAAACCGCTTTATGGGGTAAAGCAAATACAACTTCTACTTTGATCATTATCTGGCTCCATACACTATCTTCGCACGTTGCGTAAAAGCAGACACCATACTTTTAGCCACCTCGTTAAACACTTTGCCAAACGCCATCTCTATCAACCGACTAGCAAATTCAAATTCTAACTTTAAACTGACTTTACAAGCTTGCTCGTCCAGTTCAGTAAATTGCCAATGACCTTTTAATGATTTAAATGGCCCATCAACTAGTTGCATATGTACCGTTGTACCATCAAAGCTATTTTTCGTGGTAAACCACTTTTTAAGCCCTGCTTTTGAAATTTCTAAACTGGCAGTCATACCACCTTCAGCTGCTTGGATAATTTTTGCATCTGAGCAATGAGGCAAAAATATTGGGTATGCATCTACATCGTTAACTAACTCAAACATCTCTTGGGTGCTATACATCACCAATGCACTTTTTTCTATTTGTGGCATAGTTACTCCAATTCATTTGCGCCGATTTTAGCAAGCTTTTTAAAAATTATCTTGTCTGCAGTACCTCACTAAGCGAAAATAAGACGCAAAATTAAAAAAGCACTGTTTTCTGCTCTCTTTTCTAGGTAAACTAGGCCATTATGGCAAAGAAAAAATCATCTAAATCAACAAGCAATACTATCGCGCTAAATAAAAAGGCGCGTCATGAGTATTTTTTAAGCGACAAATTCGAAGCGGGTGTCGAGCTCCAAGGCTGGGAAGTTAAAAGTATCCGAGCTGGCAAAGTTAATATTTCCGATACTTACATTCATTTAAAAAATGGCGAGGCTTTTCTACTTGGCGGTCAAATTCAGCCTTTAAATAGCGCATCTACGCACGTTATTTGTGACCCTATGCGTTATCGCAAGCTATTGCTGAATAAACGCGAAATTGACCGACTTGTAGGCGCAACGGAACGTGAGGGTTTCTCCCTTATAGCCACCGCCATGTATTGGAAAAAGTGCTGGGTTAAACTTGAGTTTCACTTAGCCAAAGGTAAAAAAATGCATGATAAGCGTGCAGATACCAAAGACAAAGACTGGTCTCGTGAAAAAGAACGCTTAATGAAACACAAAGCAAGATAAAACAAAAAGCCTCTTAATGAGGCTTTTTTAATCGTTCAAATTCATTGCACTGATATTTTTATAATAAAAAACCTCGCATCAATGCAAGGCTCTACACGCTAAGTTTAGGGTCTGTTGATCTTTGCTGTGTTTTTGCAGCAGTCATTCGGGGGTTTTGGCAAGGCAGAG
>NZ_ARPN01000019.1:0-3450 GCF_054966645.1 Pseudoalteromonas sp. SANK 73390 | reverse complement strand
TAACTACTCGCAAGTTTGGCAGTATTATCGATATCATGGAGAGATAAAATTAGTAAATTAATCACAAAAGAGTACAAGTTATTATTGGTTTTAGCGGTATCCATGCTTATTGCAATTTTTATTGTTAAATGGGCAAATGAAGATAGCCCTATTTATAGACCACTAATTCAAGACATGCGTTTGGTTGACTCTGTTAAAATCGCGGACGTATTAGACCAAGAACGTATTTATTACTACGCGGATGTTAAAAACCATATGCTTTACGTCAACCAAGACCAATCAGAGCTAGCTCGTGTTTCACTTGCTAAAATTGGTATTGTCATTGAATACCCTGAAATTACTAAGCACACAGATCTGAATAAAGCTTACGATGAATTCATCAAACAAAAAAAGGTGGATGAGGAAACAGGAAAAATATGGCAAAGACCTTGGTTCTTTAAATTAGTTAAGTTGGTTATGGGAGCATTAGTTATTATTGTTTTAATTCTTGCTGTAGTTCGTCCAGCGCTAGCATCAATAATTTATGACGAAGACGAAAAGTAGTTATAATAAGTCGTTAAAGCAGGACAAAAAACAGTTGGCTTTTGCTCCTGCGTCGCTTATTTTAGCCAACAATTTTATTGCCTCTTAACGAGGCGTTATGACTCAAATTGAATTATGAAAAATTATCAGGAAATATTAGTTGAGTGTTGGTATGACCAAGTTGATCTTGAATCGATCAAGAAATGGGCCTACACGTACATTGAAAATAATGATGATATTCCTGAAGAGATATTTGAATTACTTGATGCTGATAAATATCAATTTGAAGACCTTCTTCTAAAACTGTCTAGAGCAATAGATTCTGATTTTTCACAACAATCCATTAGTGCTGAAATCTTGGCAGCTAAGCACTTAAAAAAAGTAGCTTCCAAGTATCTAAATGATGAAGTAACTCCAATGGATGTTTGTAGAGTCGTAGGTAAAATTGATGGTGGTTTTTTGGGTGCTTCTAGGGGGCTGCCTGATAACATTGCTTACTATCCTGATTGGTTAGGAAATCTCTATAATAGCTGCGATTGGTGTGATGATGCTTGGACAAGTAGTAGTGCGCCTCATTTAAAGAAAGACTTAGAGACCCAAATAGAGAGCATTGGTAAATGGGTCGAAAGTCATAACAAGTCGCTGAAAGGCGACGCAAAAATACGCGCGCTTTAGCGAGGCGTTATATTTATGAGGAAAATTAGTGGCTTCGGAAAAAGTGATTAGCATTATTGCGATAGCAATTTCTACTTTCGCGCTATTTGTTTCGGTTTGGCAGGCTTGGGATATTCGGGAATACAACAAGCTTTCGGTTAAGCCCCATTTGCAAGTTAACCCAAAATTAACTGGTGGTAAAGAAACTGGCTTATATCTAGAAAATGCCGGAACAGGAACTGCTTTTATCGAATCTATAAAGCTTAGTTTTAATGGGAAAGTATTCGATATTATAGAAGATGGATCATCAGGTTTTTTCAACTCTATCAATGTTAAACCAGGATGCTACAGGGAGAGTTGGCCAAGAAAGGGGGCAGCAATCCAATCAGGAAAAGATTTCCCGCTAGTAAGAGTCACAGATGCCAACTTCTCTTTATGTAATATTGAGGCAATGAAATTTTTAACAGAACCGGATGTGATCATGAGTATACGATATAGGTCACCCTATAATGATAAGCTTGAGTTTTCTGAGAATATAAACCTAACTAAAAGAGAGCTTGGAGTATATTCTGAACTTTTTAAGAAACTAAGAAATATAACAAATCAATAAACTCGGACGCAGCAAGCTGCGCCGGTTATTTAAGCGTTAACTGTACAAGGTAGCTCGAGAATCGGATGTCTAACAAATCTATCTTAGAAAGATTACTGGCTGAAATTGAAAAATATGAAGCTTCACCTAAAGAGCGAGATGAGTTTGCGGCTAGATTTACCTATGCAATAGAAGCACTTGAAGCAATTCCATATTCTGTACTTCAAGAATCTAGAGATTGGCAATACCGTATTGAAATGGAAGGTTACTTTGATGAAGAAGGTTTTGAATCAGAGAATGAGGTAGTTATTCCTAAATTAAAAAATTGGGTTAGCGATCTTATTCAAAAGTACAGTTAACAAGGCGCTTAACAGGACAAATAACAGTTGGCTTTTGCTCCTGCGTCGCCTATTTTAGCCAACAATTATTTGCCTCTTAATGAGGCGTTATGCATATCGGTTAAGTTGAGATGGATCTGAAACACAAACGGAAAATAGACATTTCTATTTTTTGTCGGAATAAGTAGCAGAATTTTATTTGTCAATTCAGATGCTAGAGTTATATCGGTAGTGCTTGATGACGCTGTATTATCATGCAAACAAAACAAGAAGTATGACAAATACACGGGCTACTTTTCTTTAAACGGCTTGACTCTTAGTTCCAGAAAAAGCTATGAAACGTGTCAGTCATTTAAAGATGCTGTTGCAGGGAAAACGTTAAGGGCAATTACCTAAGCGAGAATAATCTCCTTGTTGATATAACTATCGATAAAAAGGTCTACTATGAAAGGTCATTTGTTCGGCATATTTTTCTTGCTGCATTTTTATCCATGCTTGGGCATTGACAAGTCATGTCACCTTTTGGCTTTGGCGTAAATATGCATAACAAACCACTCAAGGCTCTCGCTTCGCTCGCTGGGACAGTAACACGTAGGCTCTGTCGCTTCGCTCCTAATTTTAGCCTACGTATTACTGCCCCTTAGTGGGGCGTTAAATTACACAAGGTAAAAATTTAGAATGGAAGTAAATTGCAGTAGATGTAAGAGAACGATAGAGCCTGCAAATATTAATGTAGGGAAAGACACAGCATACTGCGCAAGTTGTGAAAACCTAACAAGCTTATCTTCATTGCTTGAGTCCTCACCTAGTGGGAAATTTGACGCTACTAACTCTGTTCGAGGTGTGATTGTAAGTGATAAGGGCTATAGCTGGTCAATTGAATCTTCTAATAGAAGTTTAATGGCTCTTTTCTTAGTGCCATTTACTTTAGTTTGGGCCGGAGGCTCACTATCTGGAATATATGGATCTCAATTATTGAGTGGTGAGTTTGAATTAGAAAAGTCATTATTCGGCCTGCCTTTCTTAATCGGTAGTATTGTACTTATCACTATAAGTTTAATGAGCTTGTTTGGGCGAACCGTTGTAAGTAATGAAAATGGAAGTGCGCTGGTTTTTATAGGAATTGGATCTATTGGGTGGTACCGAAGGTTTGATTGGAAAAATATTGAGAGAGTGGCTGAGAGTAGTGCGCGACAACATAAGCATTTGTCGCTCGAAGGTGATAAACGCCTGAATTTAGGTTGGGGGCTAAGTAGTGAAAAGCTCTACTTCCTTAGTAATTTTCTTCGAGCAAAACTGAAAAAGTAATTTAACAAGGCGCTCAAGCTTTGGACGCAGTAAACTGCG
>NZ_ARPN01000018.1:0-43525 GCF_054966645.1 Pseudoalteromonas sp. SANK 73390 | reverse complement strand
ATACATGACCAGCTCAGCAAGTGACCCAGATGGGACCGTAACAAACTATCAATGGTCACAAAAATCAGGTTATGCAGTGACCATCCGAGATAAAAACCAAGCTAATGCTTCTTTTACCGCCCCCGTACTAGATGCTGATACAACACTTGAATTTGAGTTGGTTGTTAGGGATGACAAAGGGGGTGAAGCAAAGGATACGATTAGCATTACAGTAAAGCGAGCGGCGCAAGCGCAAAGTGGCTTTGACAGTTGTAATGTTGAGTTGGCTCGTAGCGCTTTGGACACCTATAAGCAAACGATGAACTTTGAGTCGAAAATAGCACTTAAAAAATGGTTATGTAGTGCTCCATCGCTACAGAATAACGACCTTGCAAAAAGTGTTAGCAATATTTTTTCACTAGATGATAATAACGTTGATTTAGATGAATGGAGAGCCACCCATTGCTCCGATGATGACATCAATTTTGCAGACAGTAAGTCATCTCATGTTTTACTGCACACAGCGAGCGAAAAAGCATCATCAACATGGACGCAGTGTATGCAAAACAACAACGCTTTGGCGTGCTATGCTACGCAAGGCGACCGAATACAGCCTGAGAATAAGCATTCTGTTGTACTTAACATTAATGTAAAAGCCGATAGTGGAAAGTTACTCAATACGGATATTGTTACAACTAATTTAACCACGGTAGATAATGTACCAAGTGCTTTAAAGTCTGGAAAAACACAGCTACATTATAAACTGAATGATGCTAACGGTGAGGCTCACTTTGAGATCAGTGGCAATACCAACAATGAAAATGTATCTTGTGCTTACAGTATGCCAACAAAGCCGACAATTGAGGCAGATGCATGTGAGGTGTTTAGGACACAATCATTTGTACAAGGTAGACTCTCAGAGCGCGATTATGAGTATTTGAAAGAAACCGATCAGGTGCCACTTTTCAGCTCTAATGATGGCAATTTAGTTGGGTATTACTCATGCTCACTTTATAGCAACTAAATGCGGATGGTTATTAATAGCAAATAGCCTAAAGGTAAAAAAGAGCACTGTGATGCGATAGCATCACAGTGCTCTTTCGTTTTTTAATTGGTTAATGAAAAAGGTAAACTGTCGCGTAGCGCTAAGCGGTGCATCATTTCTTGCTCACCATCGGAAGCCAAATAGCCAGATAAAAACCCTTGAGTGACAATAAGTTGGTTTTTACCTTCCTGCTTGGCATCTAGAGTGTTGATTTGGGTGTTATACAACTGTGCCGTAATCGTCGACGTTTTTACTGAGATGACTTTATCAAGTTCCCCGTCTTGAGCAATTAAAGTATCTTGCGTGCTTAAGTATTGGGCATTTTTTAATATGCCTTGAGCAATGAGTAGAGGATGATCTTGTGTGACAGTGAGCGTTTTACCATGCTGAGTGTGAATGGTCACAACTTCTATTTGTTGTATATCGGTTTTTTCAGCGTTAATTGTGACTTTTTCTTCTTGATAATATAGATTATTTAAAGTCGCGTGCTCTCCAATCACAATCAATTTCTGTACTTGCTGTGTGTAAGCATCATAAACAGATAATTCACCTTGAGCAAAAAGTAAATCGGTGGCTGGATAACCACTGTTAGCCACGCAAGAGAGCCATGGTGAATAGCCATGGCTCTCGCAATTGGCCATCCTTACTCTCGGAGCTGAAATCCAGTCATTGAAGTTTGCTGCTTTGGTGAAAGATGGGTAGATGGGACGTTTACGCTGTTTTCCATAGTCGTCGTTAACATAGTAATCATACGTTCGAGGGAGAATATGCCCGCATCGTAAGGCCCATTCATTTCTACCGAGCGCTTCAGAAGGAACGAGTGAGTCTTGAATGCCACAGCGCTTTTTTACTATGTCAGTATTTCTTGATGAAAGCGCTGCTGCATTACTGATAATAAGAAATGATACAGTCAATAAAGTGAGGCTGCTTGTTTTTATCATACTTAATTCCTTGTGTGTTTTTAGTTTCTGAGGGTGATATAAATGATTACTACGACTCATACCTAACTTTAAACTTGATGCAGATCGCAGAGTTCAACCAAAGGTTGTCAATACGTCGCAACCCCTCCAATTTTTACGTATTGCTTCAAAAAATGATGAAAGTGAGTTGTATTTCACACTATTTAATATGGTTAAAGCTGGAGAGAATCATATTACAGTGGTTTAGTTGCCACTGTTAGCTCCAGTCACTTTTCAGGTGGATTATTGTAAGTAGTCTTCAGGATCAGGGCCTGGACCAATACCAACATCAGGGTTGTTGAACATTAAAGAAGAACAAGTTACGCTTTTTATATTAGTGGGTATTTCGCAACGATTTGGTGCAGCTCTTGATGTGGTCGGCGCACTAAACTGTTTTTCAGGATTGTTAGCATAGTAGTAAGCGTTATAGTAAACATTCAAACGAACTTGACCAGAGTCTAAATATTTGTAGAATTTGTATGTCCTTATTGACATGTGTCCACAAAATGCTTCCCAAGCATTTCTGCCAATTGCCTCATTATGATATAGATGATCGTTGCTACAGATTTGCATCGTTTCATCCAAAGTTGCGGAAAAGGAAAGGTTACTTTTTATTATAATTGATATATTCAGTATAATGATTATTACTTTAGTTATTTTGTTCATTATTAATTCCGTTTAAAAGGTGCAATTAAAATTGCACCATAAAATAGCTTAATTGTACTCAGCGCAGCTATAGTAGCCAATCATCTTATTTGTTCTACTTGAAAATAATGGCACTTGGTTAGTTTCTTTTAGATATTCATAGTCATATGGAGAAATCCTATTATTTAAAAATGATTGCATTCTAAAGTCTTCACAGCGCTGCAACTGATCTCTAGGTAATGATGAGTTATCAAGCACAGTACATTTAAGCGATTCAGTATACTGGTTGTTATTACCTAAATCACAGCTTGCACCTGCATATGTAGGTGCTTCAAACCAGCTATAGAAATCATATGGTTTGTGATAGGTATTATAATTTGGCGTTTCTTTATATGTACCGTCTTGGTTATACATATAATCGTTGTATGTACCGCGACTTATATGGCCACACTGGCGAGCCCAATCGTTTCGAGCTTTTGCTTGTGAAGCCGTAAGATTGTCATCAAGTTGACAGCGTTTATCTTTTCTAGAAATATTTGCATCAGCATTAAAGCAAAGTACGAGTAACGCAATTAGAGTAAAAATTTTGACTTTCATTATCCTTCCTTAATTTTTTTAAGTTCTTTGTGCAAGTTTGAGCGCATTGCTGCTGAGTTGTTCAGCTTTAACAAGCGCAAGTTGGTCGACATAATCTACTAATTTTGCATGCTTATCACTGTAAGTGGCATTTGTTTTATAAGATTCCCATGCTTCTTTGTGATAAACAGCTAGCACCATACCCAGTTCGACTTTGTCACCTACAAGTGAGCGTCGTAAATCAAGATCTTGCTCAGGTTTTACGTTGTCATGATAAAGTGCATCCAATGCGAGTTGTTTGGCATTATCTAATTGGGGTGAGTTGTATTTACCAACAAGTACAGTCGTAAGGTACTCAATTGAGTCTAAACGTTGCCTTTCTTGAACGAGGTCTAGCTCTTTTTCATTTACATCTTTAAGTAAGATCTTACGGCTAGCATCAACTAATTTAGTTTCATACATTAGTTGAGCAAGTCTATCTTTGTCAGCAATACTCATAAGTGGCTTATTCGATAATTCTATAAACTCTTTAAATTCAGGGGTCACCTTCCTCCATTCAAGTTTATTTTCTTCCACTCTGTTCTCTCGAATTGTGGTGTCAACTTGAGCATTTGTAACTTTACTGTCAGCTTCAGTCACACCAGGATTAGGTGTGGCAGAAAGCTGTTCAGACGTTGCTAATAGCTTAGTATTATGTACATTTGTAGAACTTGACGTATTGGTTGTTAAAAGGTGATCTTTATCAGGGTTTTTATCCACGACCACAAAAACTATCAATGCGACAACAGCAACGGCTAACACCTTTAAAAGTGATTTCAATTTAACCTCCATTTATAAGCAGGCCGAAGCCTGCTTTAACTCAATTAGATCAAATCACTTGGTAGGCTATCGCGTAACAATAATCTGTTAACGTGATTAGCACCGGTGTTTTGGTAATACATTGAACCTGAAAGGAAACCCTGTGCCACAACGATTTGGCCGTTTAGGATAACGCCTTCTTCACTATCTGAGTCAGGGCGCACGTTATAAACCTTTCCTAAAAATTCAACCTCTTCGATTGATGTGATCTCATCGAATTCGCCATTTTCAGCAATTAATGAATCGCCAATTTGGATATCTTCAGCATTTTTCATATGACCAGTTGACAAGATGAGTGGGTGGTTTAATGTCACTTTTAGTGAACCACCATTTTTTGTCTTGAACTCTAGTATACGGTGTACTACGTCTTTGACTGACTCACTATAAGCGTCAACATTACGAACTGTATAAGAGATATTATTTAGGTTTGCGTCATCATCTAATGTAACTATACGACTAACACGGCGAGTGAACGCATCATAAATAGCCAATTCACCTTCAGCAAATAGTAGCTTTTGATCTGGTGTATAACATGAAGAAAGACACGTGATCATCGCTGTGTGTCCATTCAGACCACATGATCCACCTTTAGCTGTTGGCGCGCGGAACCAATCGTCAAAGTTGCCAGGTTTATAGAAACTTGGATAATATACACGAGAGCGACGGTTTCCCCAGTCATCATTTATATTGTAGTCAAATGTACGTGCTGAAATATGTTGACACTGAAGCGCCCAATCATTACGGCCAACACCAGCACCTGTACTAATTGAGTCATCTTCACAACGTTGCTCAACACGAACAGGGTCAAGTGCAAGAGCAAAGTCTGATACTACAACTAGTGCTGCTGAAACTGCTAATAACTTAAATTTCATAGTAAAAGTCCTTTTTAGTTAGTGAATAATGAACAAGCGTAGTTACCAATTAAGCCACCGTGACGGCTGCTGAATAAAGGAACTAGATCATAATCACGTAAGTAGTTGTAGTCATAAGCTGTGATTTTGCCTTGTGATAGCGACTGCTTTCTGAATACTTCACATGCGCCGGCATCAATAGTTGCTTTTTTGGGTACTGTGTATGAACAAGAAACGTTTTTATAGTCAGTATTACCATTTAAGTCAAAGTAAGCCTCTTGACTCTTATTATCAATGGTATATCTGATGTTCGCTTCGCCAGGCCATAACTCGTCGGGTACACGATTTACTGCGGTCATGTTGGTACCAACAATGTCAGTGTTAACAACATTACCGCTACCATACTTAACATCAATCTTCATTAGTAGTGAGTCGTGTGTTTCTTTAGCATAACAAGATAGCGTATTATTGTTCTTGTTTTGCATACACTGTGACCAAGCGTTTACAATAGTATCGCTCGCTTTTTGAATTAGCACATGTGAAGCTTTACTATCTTCATAAGACCGATCATCTTGAGAACAGTGCTCTTTTTTCCACTCCTTGACGTTACCACCGCCGCCGCCAAAGTTGAAAATACCGATAACATCCAAAGATAGGTTACCACCTGCGTCGCCTTTGCTGTACTCCGAACTACAAACCCACTTTTTAAGTGCGATTTTAGACTCAAAGTTCATGGTTTCTTCGTAATTATCGAAAACGCCGCCAGCAAGAATGGCATTACAGCTTTCATATTGATCTGCTGCATGTGCCGAAATAGAGGCAGCTACAGAAGAGAGTAAAAAAGGTAAAATATAACTTTTATTTTTCACGATTAATTTCCATTTATAAAGCTTAAAATGCAAATGTCACACATAATTTTCAGTTTAATAAAATGCTGACATCCTTGATTTCCTTGTTGGTTTAAATTCTATTTAAAATATATAAAAACCAACAGGGAGATGGTAACTATGCATTTTATCTTTGGCAATACGGTTTTTTATAGTTAATTTAAACATTGTTGTGTTTTGTTTTATGGTTTTATTTTTTATATATGGTTTTTCATATTTTTGTTTTTTAGATTGTTGTGCTTTTTTTCTCTTTATTTCCCCAGTTGTTTGTGTTGTAAGGTTATTTTTTCATGATAGTTTGGTTTTTTTGTTTATTTTTAGTCGTGGTTTTTTTGGTTTTTTTAGTTCTCTTTGTTTTTATACAATAAATGTAAACTAAATAAAATTATGATTTTTATAAAAATAGTTCTTATGTGTGGTGTGTGTTTTTTTGTGTTAATTTTGTTTTGAATTTTCCTTTTTTAAAATAGTGTCTTTAATAAGGTGGGTGGCTTTATTTTTTAGTTAAAGTTCACACATGCAATGTGATTTATATGTTTTCTGGTAAGTGGTTAGCTATTGAAAATGGGTGTGAAATGAACGAAAGTTATAAATGTAGTTTTAACTTTAATTATCATAAAATTTAAATGAGGTTAATTATTATAAGTCAGGCAGGGTAAGCTGATTTTACATGCTTTATAGCTTGTTTTAGTTTGATAGAAAAAAAATTAATAGTGGTATTGTTAAAGATTTTTGATGATAAAAATATCCAAGAAAATAAACCCCGAAAATAAAACGGGGTTCATCATCAACCTAAAATATAATTAATTCTAAATTAAATCATCAGGCAGGGTGTCACGTAGGAGGTATTTATCTACATAGTTAAAGCCAGTGTTTTGGTAATACATAGATCCTGACAAGAAACCTTGTGCAACAACAATTTGGCCATTCAAAATAACTTCATGTTCACCATTTGAATTTGGCTCTACGTTATATACCTTTCCATAGAACTCAATTTCTTCAATTGCGGTTATTTCGTCAAAATCACCACTTTCGGCTATCAGTGAGTCGCCAATTTGAATGTTTTCTGCATTTCTCATTTGTCCAGACGATAAGAGTAGTGGGTGATTAGGCGTTACTTTTAAAGACCCTCCATTTTTTGTTTTGATGACTAAGATCTCGTGTGAAACATCAACAAGGGATTCACTATATGCTTTAAGATCTCTAACAGTATAAGTGATGTTATCGAGGCTGGCATCATCACCTAAGGTAACAATCTTACTCACTTTTCGAGTAAAAGCGTCAAATATTGTGAGCTCCCCTTCAGCAAACAAGAGCTTTTGGTCTGGTGTGTAACATGACGCTTGACATTGCACATTTGGAAGGTAACCTGCTGGTACATTACAAGAGGCATTTTTTGTGGTTGGCGCGATCCAGCCTAGGGTATGATTCGTTCCTTTTATAAAAGTTGGATAAATAGGTCTCGCTCGTTGTCGGCCATAATCATCATTCATATAAAAATCATGAGTTCTTGGTGAAATTTTCCTACATTCTTTGGCCCAATCGTTACGGCCTTTAGCTTGAGAAATACTGAGAGAGTCAGTTTCACACCTTTTACTAACACCCACCATCTGTGCTTGAGCGACCATGCTGGTTAATAGTGTGGCTGCTGTTGAAAGTACAATTAGCTTTAATTTCATCTTATTCTCCTTATTGTATGAAGCCATCACAGGTAAACATTCCTATAAAACGGCCATCCTGATAGTCGAATAAAGGCACCTTGTCATGTTCTTTCATAAACTCGTACTCGCGTGCAGAGATTTTGTTTTGTATGAAAGATTGTTTTCGAAATACTTCGCATGCTTCTCTTTCAATCGTGGGCCTAGGCGGGGGTGAATATGAGCAAGACACCGAACCATTATCATCATTTCCGTTTAATTCAAAATATGATTCAGTGTTTTTGTCATTGATTTGGTAGCGAATGCTTGTTAAGCCTTGCTCGATGATTGTAGGCTCGTCAGCTTCAGGCGTGAGGTTAGTAGTGTAATTTGTTACATTTACTAAGCTACCATTAATAGAGTTGGCATCGATATTCACGACAAGTGCATTACCAGCTTGTTCGGCATGACATGATAGAGGGCTATCATTGACTTCTTGCATACATTGAGACCATGCAGACACTGTGCTGATGCTTGCTGATTGAATGAGTGCATGAGTTGCTTTGCTGCCTTGATATGATTTGTCATCGGTCGAGCAATTTTTATTTTTCCACCTATTAAGGCCACCAACGTGTCCATCTACAGAAAAAATGCGCGCTGCGTCTTTTGCTAAATTGCGAGCGGAATCATCCGAACTAAAATCTGAGCTACAAATCCACTTCTTTAGCGCTATCTTAGTTCTGAAAAACATTGTGTTCTCATAAACATTTAAAGCGTTATGAGCGAGGATTGCATTACAGCTTTCATATTGTTCGGCTGCGGATATTGGTATGGTAGCCGTTGCACATGTTAATGCAAGCGGTAAGATATAGAGTTTATTTTTCACGCTTAATTTCCATTTAAATAATTAAATAAAATGTCTTCACTATTTAATTTAAGCTTCGACATCCTTGAATTAAAAGTTGGGGTTGCAATTTATGATTAACTCACCTCAAAGGCGATTTAACCCAACGTTACAAATGTTATCGTCTAGTATATTTATTGGCAACAGTTGTTTTTAATGTGTTTTTACTTTGTTTTGTTTTTTATTATAGGTTTTTTTGATTTTCACTATTGTGTATGTGCAATAATGCATTTTGCAGAATGGTTTGACCATGAAATAGAGTGGAGGTTAATGTTATTTTGTTTTTTTAATTATTGTTTTTTATTATGCTTGGTTTTTGAGGTTTTGATTTTTTAAACAATAAATTTAAAAAATTATATAAATGGAGCAACTGGTTATGTTCTAAAGTTTGGTTACTATTTCTTTTTGCTTTGTTACCAAATAACTAACTAGTCGATTCTAAATATTAATGCTTTTGTGCTCAGGCATTTTTTGAACGGCTTCATCAAGACTGAGCGTTATGCTTATCTTTGTTATCCGCTGATATAAAATCCAGGCATAAAAAAGCCATTGTCTCGCTAGCGTTTTACGACAGTTTTGGCCCACGCCTGCCAGCACTGCCTCAATCTATTACCCAACTTTTTGCTCAGACCTTGGCTTAGTCGGTTGTAACTTTGGCGAGAGCAATGCCACACTTTTTAGCAAACCCAATCCGGTTACTACGACATTTATCTAGCAGTTTGCTGTCCGTTAGATGGCAAATATTTTTCACCATCACCGTGCTATCTTCGACAACGTCTCTCAAACTGGACGGTTTAATCGTCTTACTTTGAAGACCAGCGTCAACGATAGCATCAACTCTGCGCCATGCTCACCTATTCGCTTACGAAAGCACGTCATTGAACTTGGGTCACAAGGCGGCTCGTGAGTAAAAAATTGCATGCCATAAAAATATTGCCAAGAAGGGCTTTTACACACATTGCCACCGTATTTTCGTCTGACAATTTGTGGGTTTGTTTAAGATATTCAAGCCGGAAGAGAAGACAAATGGGCTTTGCGCCAGCGCTTTTATCGCTATAGTGCTGCCTAAATTCAATGTATAGGCGTTGCCAATCAATGAGTTTGCAAGTTTCACTCACTCATGACGTGGTAAAACAATATCAACGCGTTCGAGCTCAAATAATCGTTTTTGTGGTGCATTAGGGGTCGACTTTGGTTTCATTTTTTATACTCAAATTACAATGTTTTGGTTGTGTGATTTACAAAAAAGTTGCAATTTTAGGGCCGTAAGACTGCTTAGATCTTCAGTAATTCAAAGAATTAAATTGGTATCAGGATAGACTAATTGGCATTTTTTCATTACCAGTTCCTTATTATGGAGTCTGGTGAGTTTTATACTTATTTGATTTTAAGCACATTTCATGTTGTGTTAACGAGAGTGTATTGTCGGTATATACAAGAGAACAGCTTTTAGTTGAACAATAAAAAGACCGCATAAAAGAAAGCAGCCTATTTATTTTTGATTAAGATCACTTGCTGGTAATAAGAGGTAATGCTTCAATATTATTTGGAACATCAATATATTGCGCTTGAGTGAAGCTTTGTTGCTTAATCGCATCAAAGCTAATTGTATACGGAATAGGTGAGTCATACTTACGAATTTGATACTCGCCATGGGTTAGGTCTTTAACAACAACCCATTGCGTATAGTCACTACCAGTACTATTTTGAGCGTCGCCATAACGAGTTACACCTTTTGCTAAATCAACGGAGTTAATTAAGTGATAGGCAAGCGTTTTAGCGTCTTTTGCTGTTTTTATGTGGTATCCGGCTTGTGCATCGGTTGCAAATTGCTTTAAAACAGCTGTTTTTACAAATCGTGACGCAGGGATAGGATCACCGGGTAACCCTGACAGGCCATATCCCTCACCTTGTGGTGAAAGTATTGGGCACTGTACTTGAGAAGGGTTGTAAGGGCTAAATTTATGCAACCTAGCCATGTGATTTAGATTAGCGAGCTGTTCGGGAAAAGTAGGCGCATTAGTTAATACACCAACATGATTGTCATAAACACTAGGCAACCCATCACTGGATGTGAACTCTACCACAATGCTTTTGCCTGCACTGTCTGTAATAGGAAAGTGCAGCGGCAGCGGATAGCCATCAACTTCGTAAAAACGGTAATCACCCGATGTTATAGCCTGTTTTACTTTTTCAGTAGAGCTAAAGTTACCTAATACCCAATTGTTAAATAGGTAAACAGGTATGCCATTTTCTTTAAAGTTAGATGATGTGATGTATTCAGACCCCGGCAGCCATAACGAGCCACATGTTAGGCCTTGTTCATTCATGCCATCAGATAAGCAATTGGCTAATACTGGCGCTTTGTCATCTTTTATATTTACACCCACGATATCGTATTGGTGGTGTGCATTGGTACTGCCATAAGAGTAGGGTTGCTCACCTTTAGGTAATATTACAATTTGCCCATCGGCAACGGATTGTTCACCAAACTCCATTGTTCTGCCGACAATAACAGCATTTATGCTGGAATTAGAGTTGGATTTTTGGGTGTCGAGGTCAATAGCTGTAATAACAAAATTGGTACACATAGTATTCTCCTTGAAGTTCATAAAGAGTATAAAAGTGCAACCGAAGGATAGCTATTACGCCTTATTACATGCGCTGAGCACGAAGCTCAGCGTTTTGGTTATTGTTCGATATAACAGATAATTGCTTCTTGTTTCGGGTTTTGCTGTGTGTCTTCAATCAAGTAGCTAGACTTTTTGCTATTTTGACACAAGCACATATCATAGTGGTTAATCATGTATGCATTACCTACGGCGTCTTCATCTGTTTTTTCGATGCTACAAGTAGGCTCTCGCCAAATTGGATCCCAGCCGCTTTGGCCAATAGCAACAATTTTTATGCTTTTTTCTGCTGCAGGAGATAATGCTTGTTCAGTATTAGCAAGTGCACTTAGTGAGAGTGTAGCGGTGATCGCAAGTAGTAACTTTTTCATTTTTCATCCTTAAGAAAAGTAAATTAGAGTTTTAATTCTAGCTCAGGGTGTATTTTATGCTCATAGTTATATAATTCAAGTGTTTGTTTTTTATGACTAATTATTTATTTTGATATATGCAATATGAAAATCGGTCTTAATTATGAAATTATTAATATTTCTGCATGGTGGTGTACATTTGAGGTGAAAAACCAATCAAATAATTTAACATAATGAAATAGTAGTATTTGTAGAGGCTGCATTGGCAATGAGCATCCACTTTTAGTTGTGAAATAACTTTGGGTTCGTAACGCAGTATTTAATACTTGCCAATAAAGTGTTGTTGAGTATTAAAATATACAAAATTCAACAGTCTCTAGGGCATACAACCCTAGCCTGATTGTTTTATTAATACAATTCACAATTCACAATTCACAATTCACAGTGAGCTTCAATAGGGTAGGGTTGTAAATCCACATTATTGTCTATCCCTTTTGGTATTCGAATAACAAAATGAGCACCTTGGGAGTCCTCTATACATTCGACTTGCCCATTCATGATATGCACAACAGAATTGTAAATGACATTTAACCCCAAACCTAAGCTTCCTTCTCCTAAGCGCGTGGTGTAAAAGGGGTCGAACACTTGTTTGCGTTTGTCTATCGGGATACCCGTTCCATTATCTTTGTAATGAATGATGACTTGATTGCTGTCATCTTGTTCAACTTCAATATCTATTTGTGGCTCTTTTGTATCGGTGAAGCCGTGTTTAACTGAATTTTCAATAAGCTGGGCTATAACTTTAAGTAAAACGGGTGCATAGTTGGTGACGTTTACATTGTGCCCTTTTAAGTTGAAAGCAACATTTTTATGTTCAGAGGTAATCAAGATGTGGGTATTTTCTGATAAGAACGTAAGTAATGGGAAGTCACTGAGTTCGCTTATTTGTAATTTTGCAGACATCATTTTAAACCGCTGAACCATATCTGCTGCCTTTTCACTGTTTTTTTGACTCAACGTAGCAAGTTCGTTAGCTTGATTTATAAATTGTGAAAGCCGCTTTTCAGTTAAAGTTTGCTTTGAAAATTGCTCAGCGAGTTGCTCTATTAAAGATTTTAACGTTGAGTCAGCCGTTATGACTAACCCCAAGGGGGTATTAAGTTGGTGCGCCATTCCCGAAACCAATGTTGTCATGGCTCGCATTTTTTCAGATTCAATCAGCTTTTCTTGGGTGTTCTCTAAACGTACTATTAGGGTTTGTAGTTGGCTTTTTCGCTTATTCAGTCGGTATATAAAGCCAGACGACATGATGATTATAGCAATTGCACTGGCTAGAATAATCCAGCCTTGACGGCGCTGTGCATTGGACGTTGCTACGGCGATTCTGCGTTCCTGCTCTACTTCTTTTAGTTCTATTTCTTTAGTTTGTAGCTCTGTTTGCGACACCATATATGCCAACCCAATCGATGCTTGTTTTTTAGCAAACTTCTCAGTCACTGCGTTGTATTGTTCAAGGGCCTGTAGGGCTTGCTTTAAGTTGCCAGTTTGGGTGTTAAGCTTACTTTGTAGTCTAAAAGCTTTTTGTTGTGGAATTAGATGGTTATGTTTTGTCGCAAGCATGATGGTTTTATCAAGTGTGGTATTGGCTTCATCGATGCGATTTTGACTTAAGTAAATGCTCGCTAACTCTAATAAGGGTTGCACCGTTTTTGATAGTGCGTTGTTATTGCGCCAACTAACTATCGCGTCTTTGAGGTACTGCTCTGCGAGTTTAAAGTTTTTTTTGCTGGCATATACTCTACCTAAATTATATAAAGACCAAGATAAGTGATAGTCATAGCCATTTGCTTTACGAATTGTTAATGATTGCTCATGAAATTGCTGCGCTTTGTCTAATTTGCCTCTTAAATAGGCGACTTCCCCTAAATTATTCAATCCTGTAGCTTGTTGAGATGGCATATCCTTTTGTACGGCAAAGTCGTAAAAGCGCTGAAAATAATGCTCTGCTTCGTCTAATAAGCCCAGTTTTAAATAAACGTGCCCAATATTGTTCTCTGTTTGGCTGATAAATTGTGGGCGATTTAATAAAGGAGCTTCTTGGTACGCTTTTAAATTATTTTCCAGCGCTAAATCGTATAGTTCAACGTTGGCAAAAGCACTGGCAGAAATACTGTAGTAACTATATAAAATGCCTGGTTCGTCTATGTCTCTGGCCATTAGGCGAGTTTGAGCGAGAGTCTCTATTGCTGCCTCTAACCTATCTGCGTTAATTTGATACCATGATTTTATATACAGCAATCTAATTTTTTGTGCTTTAGCAAGCTGGTGGTTATGCTCGTTAATTATCTGATCAATTTTGTCAATGCCTGTTAATGGTGACTTACCACCGGCCTTACTCACTTGTGCACGTAACTGGCTGAATGCTTCATCAGGAAGCTTTGCGGTTGTTGGCAAAGAAAGTAAAAACAACGAGGAAAGAAATACCCAAATACAAGCTTTCATTAAGCGTTACTTACTGCTGGTTACATCTTCGTCTAAGTTTAGATTAATTTGCTTTATTTGCGAGCTGGGTGTACTTGTAATAACGACCTTTCGAGCAAAGTAAAGCAGCACTCAATTGGCAAGTGCTGCTTAATGACTATAACTTCCTACCTAGACGTTTTTCTATTTGGCGCTTTTCCCAACTAGGGCCAAATAAATTAAAAATCTCGAAGGTAGTAATGCCATGACTGATAATACCAATGCCCCAGCCAAGTGCGGCCCACCAAGCCCAAATATATTCAGGTGAAATTATATAATTAAGTATGAATAACAATATAATAGTGACCACGTAGGTGATCAGATGCCCGTAAAAACCCTTAATGGCCCTGACTTGTTCAATCACCTCATGTTCTTCCTCAGTTATATTGATATTGGAATGCGTATTTTTCATGTTAAGCTCCTGCTGAAGATCAGCCACAGTAGTTTCAAAAACAGCAGCTAAAGACTTTAGTGATTCTAAACTAGGCTTATGGCCTTGCTCTATACGCTGAATTGTTCTCAGGCTCAAGCCACTGAGCTGTGCTAGTTGCTCTTGTGACCATGCTCTTTGTAATCTTAGTTTTCTCGTAATCACTGTGTTAGTCCTTGCTGTTGTGCTTAATAAGAGCCTACTAAAGCTGGGCCTAAATTGGGTGCGTCATCAATGCGTTATTAGTATGACAAAGTTTATTTTTCAATAAGTTAAGCGAATAATTAAAACAGGATCTGATACACTTTTTAAAAAGTGCGTCTAGTTGTTTACTTAACCTTAGGTTTGGATAAGGGTTTTGAAATAGTAACTACGTAATAACTCATATATTTATCATCCAATGACGATGTTTTGGTCAATATCAAGGCGATTTTATGCAGTAATAGCTGACTATAACAAGTAAAAGCAACGTAGATAGTGGGAAAAATAGCTTTATTGGGCAAATTCTCTTATCCAGAGCTGAGGTTACTCAGTGTGATGGATTGAATACAGGCTGGCAAGCAAAATTCTTGGTTGTAAAGTGTATTATTTAATGTGTTTTTAGCCGATGCTTAAATTATGACTTTTGAAACATAAAAAGGCCAAGCTTTCGCTTGGCCTTACATACAAGTAGTAGAAGACTTGTAAATTTATAAACTAAATGTGCGAGATGCGCTTAATACAATTCGCTCATCAGCAGTGTTGTAGTCTAAGCTGGTATTTTCAGCAGCAACTTCAATATTGAAGCCTTCATAGCTAGTTTGGTACGCAAGACGATAGTGGTTATATGATTTGTCACCTGCATCCCACATGTATTTGTCACCATCTAATGAGTTAGATATGTCAAAGCTTGCACGTAGTGTATGGCCTGGCGCTACTTCAATGCTGTGTGCAATCATTGCTATAGTATGATCTGCCCCAGTGCCAAAGTAATCCCAGCTATACCAAAAGTTGAATTCAGTTTGGCCCAGAGAGTTGGCAAAACCAAACTTAGTGTAAACTTCTGGGTAGTTTCCATCATCAGAGCTACTATCACCATGGTAGCTGTAATAGGCGATACCATAATCTGCGCTCCAGCTATCATTGAGTGTTACATATTTACCGACGTAAAAGTCCCACTCAAGGTTTGTGTCGTTAGCAAAGTCTACATTTGATGCCCAAGTGCCTGCATATACGCCGTTGTCAAAACCATAATCAAGACTTGCTTGCAAAGCTGGGTCGTTTTTGGTTTGACTTACACCGTTAAAGGTATAGTCAGAAGCAGCAGTAACGGTTGTTGACCAATTAGCCATTGCATGGCTAGAAGCCAATGTTAGTGCGCTTAATAGTAGAGTTCTAGTTGTTGTCATTTGGTAATCCTTAGCTAGCAGTTTCAATTTTGCTGTAATCAATTTTGTTGTCTTCAGGTGAACTGTCAATTTGGCTTACGGTTTTAAACTTGCCATAGCCGATATATGCGGCACATGAGAAGAATAAACCAATTACTAACGCGCCAACCCATTGAATTTGTAAAAACTCGAGTTTGAACAATAGCGTTAATAACGATAGCGCAACAATGTTAAATAGCATGTAGTTGCGCATACCTAAACGTTTTACAGTTAAATTTAGGTTGTCTGTATATAAGCGAATGAGTGAATCGAGTGAGTTAATCACAAAGACGACACCGACAAACACCATGGCAAAGTTTTTAATGCCTTCAGTTGGAATGCCTGCTTCATGATAGTGATATAACACACTAAACCATATTGCGATTGGTATTGATGGGAATATCAACATAGCACCGAGCACTTGATATGTTTTAAGGCCACCGACAAAGCGCGAAGTGAATTGCCCAATCATAATACTCCATGCAAACCACCAAAATAAGTAAAATTCATGATAATCATTGAGAGGGAGTACAAACTCATTAATATGTCCAAAGTAATCACCAATTAGGGCAAATTTATTGGCAAATTCTCCCATACCGCTATCGCCAAATATAAATGCCGCAGCCCACATATATGCAATTAAGGCGATAAACATCCAAGTGGTCGAAATACTTAAAAAGCGTACGTATTTTAAACTGGTGCTCGAATAAACAGCAAAGCATATTGCCGCAAAGACTAATAAGTAAAAAGTAGGAATAATAGAACTACCATCGCCAACCTGAGGTAGGTACCAAGGCAGGTTTGAAAGCAGTAAATATGCAGTAAATGCACAGGTACCAATAATGATTACATTATTAATTAACTTCACCAAAGGAATTTCAAAAAATTTCACTTTGGGTTCTATTACGCAGAAATAAAAACAGGTGAGGAAGTAAAATCCCCAGATTAAAAACCCCCAAAAACCAAACTCGATGGCCAGTGGGTTTGCAAACGCATACTCTGGGCTTGCTTTTATGTCTGCGTAACCCGCAAATTCAGTAAGAGGAAACATGATTAGTCCGACATCTAAGCCTGACGTAAATAGTATGGCGATAAACGTAAACGTTTTAACTGGTGTTACGCCAACACACTGTAAATTACCCCATTTAAACAACACTAAAGCAATCGCTAATAGAGTGAAAATAATACCAGCACTAAGCCATATGGTCATTGTCACCCTCCCAAAATAAGTAAAAATAACTCATTATTTCTCCGTTTGTTTTTCTATAATCTTGCATTAATGCTTAAGTGATTGAATAGGCCAATCACCTTGGGATAACCAATTTATCCCGCACGCCACGGCAAGCTCTTGCCTAAGTAATGCTACCTAGGCAAGTGGCAAATTTAAAACTGGGAACTACGCTGACGGCTTTGCCATTGTGGCTCCATGGCTACCGTTGCATCTGGATTAGCCAATGTGCTTTTACCTAAAATATGATCGGCTGCTTTTTCCGCTACCATAATCGTGGGCGCATTTAAATTGCCGTTAGGTATCGTTGGGAAAATAGAAGAGTCCACCACTCGCAAACTGTTTATACCGTGCACTTTGGTGTATGAATCAACCACCGCTAGTGCATCTTCTCCCATTTTGCATGAACAAGAAGGGTGGTAAGCGCTTTCTACCGCTTGACGTACAAAGGTATCAATTTGTTCATCGGTTTGTATGTTTTTACCCGGTTGAATTTCATCATCACGGTAGTCATCAAAAGCACTTTGTTCGATAATTTCACGTGTCAGGCGCACACAGGCTCTAAAGCCTTCGATGTCTGCTTGGTGTTGAAGATAGTTAAACTGTATTTTTGGCGCGTCATCAGGGTTACTTGATGCAATGGTAACCGTGCCTCGGCTTTTAGGCTTGTTATGACCAACATGAACTTGGAAGCCGTGGCCTGCGAATGCACTTTTCCCATCGTAGCGAATAGCTGCTGGTAAAAAGTGGTATTGTAAATCTGGCCATTCAACCCCTGGTTTTGAGCGAATAAACGCACAAGACTCAAAGTGATTGGTAGCCCCTAAGCCATCTTTAGTCAGTAACCAACGTGCACCAATTAAACCTTTAGACACTAGCCCTAGTTTTCCATTTAGCGTGATAGGTTGTTTACACTTGTATTGAAAATAAAACTCCAAGTGATCTTGTAGGTTTTGACCGACGCCAGGTAAGTGGTGTTGCACTTCTACGCCAGCTTTCTCAAGTATGTTTTTATCACCAATACCTGAGAGCTGAAGTAAATGTGGTGAACCAATTGGGCCTGCACTTAATATGACCTCTCTGCGGGCATGGGCGGTGACCACTTTACCTTTTAATTTGTACTCAACCCCTTGTGCCTGCTTCTTTTTGAGTAGCACGCGTTGGGCCTGAGCACCAGTGACGATAGTCAAATTACTGCGACGCTTGATTGGGTCTAAATAGGCACGGCTTGCAGAGCAGCGGCGGCCATTTTTAACCGTCATATGCATCGGGCCAAAGCCTTCTTGCTGCGCAGCGTTGTAGTCGTTAGTTTTGGCATAGCCAGCTTGTTGGCCCGCTTCAATAAAGGCACGGTAAAGTGGGTTTGCCATTTCGTTACCATTATTAACACCCAATGGCCCTTCTGAGCCACGGTGCGCATTTTCACCTAAGTACCAAGACTCTGCTTTTTTAAAATAGGGTAAACAGGCTTGATAATCCCAACCTTGCGCGCCGTGTTGTTGCCATTCATCAAAATCTTTTGCATGACCACGTACGTAAACCATGCCGTTAATTGAAGATGACCCACCAAGTACCTTACCGCGGGGGCAGTGCATCTTGCGATTATCTAAGTATGGTTCGGGCTCTGTGTGAAATTGCCATGCATATTTATCGGTGTTCATGGGAATAGACAGTGCGGTAGGCATTTGAATAAAAATGCTTTTGTCACTACCACCGGTTTCAAGTAGCAATACTTTATGCTGGCCATTCTCAGTGAGTCTGTTAGCTAATACGCATCCTGCGGAGCCTGCACCAACTATGATGTAATCATATTTCTGGGTCATGATGTCTCCTATTAAAACGGGCTGTCGATTTTGTTCATACCTACGTACACCGACTTAGTTTGGGTGTAGTGATCAAGCGTTTCGATACCATTTTCTCGACCAATGCCTGAGTGTTTATAGCCACCAACAGGCATTTCGGCGGGTGAATTTCCATAGGCATTGATCCAACAGATCCCAGCTTGTAGCTGGTGAATAACACGGTGTGCGCGTTGAATATCTTTGGTAAATACACCCGCAGCTAAACCTAAGTGGGTGTTATTGGCACGCGTAATAGCTTCTTGCTCGTCATCAAACACTAATACGCTCATAACTGGGCCAAAGATTTCTTCTTTTACAATGGTCATATCATCTTGGCAGTCGACAAAAATTGTTGGAGCGACAAAATAACCATTAGGGGCTGAATCTGGACTAAGCGCATTACCACCAGTTAATAGTGTTGCTCCCTCTTCAATGCCTTTGGCAATATAATCAAGTACTAGTTGCTGATGAGGTTTTGAAATCAGCGCGCCAAGATTTACCTCTGGGTCCATAGGATCGCCGGCGATAATATTGCTTTCAGTGCGTGTTTTAAGCTCGCTAATGAACTGCTTGTATACATCTTTGTGAACGTAAATACGTGTACAGTTAGTGCAAACTTCGCCTTGAGTATAAAAGTTACCTAGCATGGCAGCGCTTACCGCTTCTGTAATGTCTGCATCATTAAATACGAGTAATGGGGACTTACCACCAAGCTCCATAGTCACATCTTTTAAAGTGCTTGCTGCACTGGTCATGACTTTTTTACCTGTACCCACTTCACCAGTGAAAGACACTTTTTCAATATCTGGGTGGGCTGTTAACCACTGACCTACTTCAGCAGCACCTTGAACTACATTAAATACGCCGTCAGGAATGCCTGCTTCTGTGAAAATTTCAGCCAGTTTTAATGCGCCTAATGGTGTTTCTTCAGAAGGCTTAAACAACAATACATTGCCTGCTGCAAGTGCTGGGCCTGATTTCCAGCATGCTATTTGTAGTGGGTAGTTCCAAGCGCCAATACCTGCACAAATACCTAGCGGTTCTTTGCGTGTATAATAAAAGTCTTGACCAACCATTTGTTGTTGCCCAACTTGTGCTGGGGCGAGGCCTGCAAAATATTCTATTACATCTGCACCTGTTTGCACGTCTACGCATTCGGCTTCTTGCCATGGTTTACCCGTATCAAGCACTTCAATTTTAGCCAGCTCATCATTGCGCTCACGCAGCAGCTCTACTGCTTTGAGTAAGATTCGACTGCGCTCAATGGGTGCCATAGCAGACCAAGTAGCAAACCCTTGCTTAGCACTTTCAATAGCGGTTTGTTGAATTGACTCATCAGCCACTTCAACCCGATAAATCACCTCATCAGTAGCTGGGTTTGTCACCTCAAAATACGCACCACTTTGATTGGCCATAGGACGACCGTGCACAAAGTTCTGATAAGTCACTATTGAGGCTTGAGTATTGTTTTGCGTCGTCATATTAGGCTCCATACTGCGCTATTAATGAATGAACATACTGTTTGGCGAGTTGTTCACTGTGTTTAAATTGATCTTTATCTGATTGACTCAATACTGCTCTAAGCCAAAGCCCATCAATCATGGCGGCACTTAGCTCTGCGGCGAGCTTTGCCTTATCAATGCCCATCAATTCTTTAAATGAGCTGGCCAAGTTGCTGTACAAGCGCTTGCTGTTTACATTTTGCAGTCGATGTAACTCTGGGTCGTGCATTGACTGTGCCCAAAAACTTAGCCACGTTCGGGTAGTATCTTTACGTTGTTGCACTAAAGCAAAGTTAGCTTCGATAATGTACATAAGTCTTTGCTCAGGAGGTGTTCTCGGTGAGACTTGTTTTAGCAGCTCGTATTTTAAACTGGATAATAAATACCGAACCGTTGCCTCAATAAGACCTTGCTTACCACCAAAGTAGTGGCTGATTATCCCTGATGATAATCCCGCTTTTTTGCTGATACTATTAATAGTTGTACCTTGCAAGCCAAGTTCAGCAACCGACTCAATCGTGGCCTTAATTAACTGTTCTCGACGTACTGGTTCCATTCCAACTTTGGGCATATTTTTATTAATTGAACGTTCAATAAAGATAAAGGTTAAAGGGTTAGCGGTTACATTTCAAGGTTGACATTTGTAATACGGCTTAAATTCAAGTCGCTTTATGTTTTTTAACTTGTTGATTATTAAAATTATTTTTGCCACTTTAAATTTCTAGAATATTTTTTGTTCAAGCTGGTTGGGTGGTCGTGTTTTCACCTAAAGTAGTACAAATAGTTAACAGTTCAAAGCTAAAAGGCAGAAACACTTGCAAACGAAATGAAATTTTTGTGCTTAATTTAAACCCTTCTACACGGTATGACGGTGCAAGCTGCTTGGCTTGTTTTTAATTTAAAAAATGAGAGGGACGGGTATGAAGTCATTTATTATATTGATTAGCTGGTTTTTGGTGTTGATATGAGTCAATGCTTAAAAGACGCCTTGCGCCTCTAAAAATGTCTGTATCTCATCTGTATGGGGTGCAAATCTTTGCCAACGACCAATTGAATTACTATTGAGCGGCTGACGAACTTGTACTTTGCTGGCAGTAGAAACCGCTGCGGTATTTAAATGAAAATCAACACATTGGCTTTGCCAAGGTAAGTTGCAGTAGTTTAGCAAGTCTTGAATTTGTTGCTCAGGCTCAGCGACTAATTCTTCATATTGCAGCAGTTTAATATGTTCACCATGTAACACTTGCCAATGTTGCATGAGTTTATAAAATCGTGCATAAAATTTGGCAGTGTCCATTAAATCTAATGAATATTGGTAATATGGATTATTAATAGTAAATAGCTGGCGATAGTTACCTATACAAGTATCAAGTGGATTGCGCAGCAAGCAGATGATTTTGGCATTGGGTAGCGCTTTGCGAATTAAGTCTACATAAAAAAAGTTAAATGGTAATTTGTCGATGAAATGGGCCGTTTTTCCAGTAACAACTCGTGTTGCACTTAAATAACTTTGTCCAAGTGTAGCAAAATTAAGTTGATAGGCTTTTTTTATGGTTGCCTCATCAAGTACATGGGGGCTGGCAGTTTGGCCTAATTGCTTGGTACAAATACCAAAGTCTTGTAGTTCGCCAGCCGACATTACATCACTGTGGCTAGATAAAATACGTTCAACCAAGGTGGTGCCAGAACGAGGCATACCAAGTACAAATATCGGCTCGTTGCTTTGTTCGCCGTGGATGCAATCGCTCTTATTTTGCATACTTAAACTAGTTATGGTGTTGAATAGTTGCTCAGAGGTGGCGTTGTCAAACGGGGTTTGTTGACGCTTAAGTGATTTACCTTGCTCTAGAGCGCGAAAGGCTAAATCATAATTGCTAGTATCTTGATATTCTTTTGCTAAAGCGTGGCCGATGTGTAATTTTGCATCAGGATGCGTGGCACGCTCAAGTGTCTTTATCAGGCGAGTGATATGGTTGTTCTTTTCATCTGCCTTGGTTAAATCAGACAATGCGAAATGCGCCTGATGATGATCAGGGTTAAGCGTAATAGCTTGTTCAAAGGCGTTTTCGGCTTTGTCGAACAGTCCTAGAAACTTACAACAGACCCCATAATTATAAAAAAACTGCGGTTGGGTTTTGGTTAGTTCGAGTGCTTTTTCATAGTATTTTATGGCTTGTTCATGTAAACCAATATGACTGAGTGCAACGCCTAAAGTGTCAGCATTGAGTGCGGAATTGATTAAGTAAGGGGCGATTTTTTGCGCCGTTTTTTTAGCAGCATAGAGTTGACCATCTAAAGCATAACATTTTGCCAAGTGAACTTGATACTCAGTATTTTTAGAAAAACTTAACGCTTTTTCAATTAGCTTTATGGCTTTTTTTATTTGTCCAACTTGCACATTTACCATGGCTAGCAAGAAGTACCCATCGGCATGGTTAGGGTCTGTTTGCACTAAAGTGACTAAATATTGATGGGCTTGTTGAATTTGCCCATGATTCAAAGCCTTTATGGCTTGCTGGTGCAGGTGTTTTACATTGGGCATCATGATGTTAATTATTCTTATGTAAATAAAAAGGCTCAAACACCGTTTGAGCCAAAAGCGTAACCTGTAGTTAGTTACAGTTCAAACTGATAATCAAACTTAATACCGACGGTAAGCGGACGGTTTAAGTAATGACCGTAGTTACGTTGAATATTGGCACCATTAGCGGATGTAATATCTGCTTTACTGCGCCTGACAGATGTGAAAGCATATTTGTTGAATAAGTTATTTACGTACAAAGTACTAGACCATTGATCGCCAGTTAACTTAGCTGAAATATTACTCAATGCATAACCTGGCAAGGTTTCGCCATTATCATGTAACCCCACTTTTGAGATAAAGTCGCTTTGTGCAGTCAATCCGTAGTTAATATCTAGCAGCTTATCGTTAAATATTTCAGTTTGATAATTGATACCCAACGAAAACTGATGTTCTGGAGAGCCTGGTAACCTGTCACCATCCATACCACCATCTGTGCCATCGGTATTAAATAAAAACGGTGCATCTTCGGTGAGCTCTACTTTGGTATACGCATAAGTTGCATAAGCGGTAAAAGCGTCTGTAAGCATAGCGCGTGTTGCAATCTCAATCCCTTTGGCATTGGCAGATCCCGCATTAGAAGTATAAGGCAGCTGCCCAATCTCAGTAGCGCCACCAATTTGAGCATCTTCCCAATCTACATTAAACAGGGCTGCATTAAAGTGGAAGCGGTTCTTCATCCAGGTGCTTTTTAAGCCGAGTTCGTAGTTGGTCGTGGTATCGTCTTGGTAGAGCATTTCGTTTGGTTTACCGCAGCCCGCTTGATTAGCAGGAAGTGGTTCTGGGCAGGGGGCTAAGCCATTTGAGCCTCCAATCCGAAAGCCTTCACTTACCGTAGCATATGCCATAACTGTGTCAGAAAACTGATAACTGACATTAAACTTAAATAAGCTGCCATCATCTTCTGCAAAACTGTTTTCAAATACGAGGTTCACATCATCAGGGCCCGCATCACCAAAAACTGTATTCAATAATGGGAAATCGACGGCAGAGTCTGCATCGACTTTATATTCATAAAAGCGCGCACCAAGTGTTAGAGTCAACTTATCATTGACCTGATAGCCGACCTCGCCAAATATTGCTTGTTCTGTAATTTCGCTGCGATCTGCTGAATAATATTCTAAACTGTCAGGACGAACTTGTGCGCCGCCAAAGTTAGCCACTGCGAACTGACTAAAGCCGGGTGTATACTCTTTGCTTGACCCATTGTTTTTAAATTTATTGTAAAACCCGCCAACAATCCAATTCCAATCAGAGTCACCTTGAGAAACTAAGCGCAGTTCTTGCGTGAAGGTTTCTTCTTCTTCAACTTCACGGGTAAATGACGAAAATGAAGGAAACTCTTCATAACCGTAGTCTAAACGAATTAACAAGTCGGTTTGGTCGCGCTGGCCATCGGCTTCAAACTCAGAAAAGCCAGTTGCGGATACAAGCTCTGCAAAGCCTAAGTCTGCTTTAATTTCTAAGCTCAGTAATGAATCTTCTTTTTCTCTTGGCTCTTCGTAGCGATAAGCAGACTCGTACTTGCCAATACGGGCACTTAAACCATTATTTGAATTTAGACTGTTATGATGAACAATTGAACGGCCTTCGCTGTCTTGTTTCTGATAAAAGTAATTAAGGGTACTGTCTAGCCAATCATTGGGTGCCCAGCGCAGTGATATACGCCCAGTCGTGGTGGTTTCACCATTATTATCTTTTGCTTTGCGTAAGTTTTGGTCTACATCGCTTTGGTTGGTCCAATCAGGATCTGGTTTCGATACGCCTGCATCACGCACAACATAATTGTAATCAATAAAGCCTGGGTCTTTATAAACATTGACACTGGCACGTATAGCGAGTTCGTCAGCAATGATAGGGGTGTTAAAAATAAAACCTGATTCGCCACCAAGTGAATCACTTTCGCTATTTTGGAATAAGTCGCCATACAATTTGCCCGTTGTTAAGTCTAACTCAGGGGCTTTAAGCATATAGCGAATGGCGCCGCCAAGAGTTCCAGCACCATATAAAGTACCTTGGGGACCAATCAACACTTCAACTCGTTCAACATCGGTTAAACGCATATCAATACTAACGGGTATCTCACCAATGTAAGTGGCAACGGTGCCACCATCAGAAGCCGGGCCAGATGAATTAGTATTCAAACCGCGCACTATAATGGGAGAGCCAGAGCGCCCCCCTTGATCTGTGACCGTTAGACCAGGAACCCAACGGGCAACATCGGCGAGTTCGCCGATATTTTGATCCTGCATAACATCACCATCAAGAGCGGTAATATTTAAAGGTGCTTCTTGTACAGAACCGGCACGTCGTGTTGCTGTAATTTGAATAACTTCAAGCGACTTGTCTTGTTGTGCTTGTGTATCATCGGCATACACAGATGTTGGAGCTAGAAAGGCACTGGTGAGCGCGCCAGATATAGCTAATGAAAGTAAGCTTGGTTTAAACATGTTTTTTACATCCCCGTTGGTACATTGTTGTTTTTATACTCATAAAGGAAAGCATAAATTATGGTAAGCGACAAGCTACGCAATAAAACAATTTGAATTTATATTCACGTTAAGTGTCTTTTAATGCATCATAATGTTGGTTTTTATAAAAATATAGTGAAATGATGAATTAAAATATTTTTTATATTTTTAGCACCAATGATAAATAAAGTTTTCACATTATTAATTAATATGCATTAATTTTGCATAAAACTTAATTATTACCGTATTTTTACAATTTGTGTGACATGATAGTTGGTACGAAAATATACAGAGTGTATTTATTGGGTTAAATAGGTGCACTAACTTGGCTCATCCTGCGTAGCCCGTCATATGCTTGAAGTGATATGTTGCTAGTACACACCATTGAAAGCGATAGAATGAGATTTGATAGTTAATAACTTTTTGATTTATAATAGTTAAATATCATGTAGGATAATGATTGTTGGTGTTTTAGGTACTTCAACCCTTTATGCACTAACATTCTATTATGATTTTCTTGGAGTAAACAATGAAGTTTCAAATTCTCGTTTCAGGGCTGGCCTTTGCTACCCTTTCAGCTCAAGCTCAACTAAATGTAGAGCTTAGCACTCAAGTAGGAAGCCCCTCGATAAGAAAGGAAGGTGGCGTGCTTGAAGTACAAAAAAAGGTTACTAATTTAGGGGCTAGTGATGCTTCAGTTAAAGTGTATAGTCACCTTATCTTTCCTGATGGCAAAACCTATGTAGACGCAGTGCCAGCGGAAGTTTATTTAGCACCTGGTGAAAGTTATCAAGATGGCAATATGCTACTTGACGTACCGGCCAGTTTTCCTCGTGGCAGTTATAGTTATCATTATAGTGTGTACAACCAAGATAGCAGCCAAATCTTGAGTGACAGCGTTACTTTTGAAAAGAAAAGTCGCATTATTGATGTGGATGTAAGCCACGATATCGCATGTGGTACAGATATGACTGGTACTTTATGTTGGAAGCTCACGGATGGTACAGTGTTTTCGCCAACACCAGAGCCTATTTTTGATGTCAAAGATATCGCGATCCATATCAAAGGTGGCTGCGCTATCATCGATAAAGAAGTGAAGTGTTGGCAGACTAATATTTCTCGCAATGCCGTAACCTCATTCTGGAAGACATTGCCAAGAGGTGTGTCATTCACTGACCCACAAAGAGTATTTGTAGGCCCCGTGGGTCGTAATTTCTGCGCTATCGACAGTGGTGAAATCATTTGTTGGGGGTCTGGTGTTTGGAGTAAAGGAAACGCCTTTGTAGATGCACCAAGATATTCAGACTTACGCAATCCTGGAGACATACAAGTTGGCGCTTCGGCGGCGTGTATTCGCCACGACGACGGCATTGACTGTTGGGGTGCTAAGAAGGTGTTTAATAAGCCCACATTTACCATGGACGTTCCCCTGTTCACCAACCCAACTCATTTAGTTGTTGGTCACTACTATGCTTGTGCTAAAGGTGATGAAGGTACGAAGTGTTGGGGGAGAATACCTGAAGGTGGCTATCAAGCCCCTGAATTATTGCCTCACACTGAGTTAAGGTTTGGCTATCCAGGTGTTTTTTCTTACGATGAACGAGGCTTGTCGACTTGGTCTACGCGCCCTGCGAAAATTGGCCCGTTTGAAATGCAGGAATTGGTGAACCCAATCGATATTGATTTCGACAACTGGTATGTATGTGCGCTAGATGACACTGGCATTGTGTGTGGTGGGCGCAATAATGCAGCTGATACTGTACCAAGTCGTTTCAAATATTAATCTTATGTATTAGTCATTATGTATGCCGTGCTACAAAAGCGCGGCTTTTAGTTTCTAAAACAACTCTAGTGGCTAGTTCTCTTATTGTTTGTTCTTTAGAATCACCAAGAATGACCGAAGGAATGTATGATGCATTAGAGAAGAACTTACTGGGGCACTGTGATGAGGCTGGATCAAGACGCTCATACAAGTATTTTTATAATTATCAGTGCTTAAATGTGTATAGTTACACCCCAGCAAGTTCAAACTGTTTTATAACTGGTGTTTACCCACTTGCCACTGGTTGTGAGATAAGTAAGTTTGTCCTGCATCAATAGCGCCTGTTTCTAATGTAGTAGCCATTGAGTCATTCCAGCGGTTTAGGTAACCAAATAAAGAAATAACCCCCAGTATTTCAACAACCTCTCCATCATCCCAATGCGACTTTAATTGACTTTCAATCGTTTGATCAACTGCGTTTGGAATGCTAGATGCAGCTAAAGCAAATTCAAATGCTGCTTTTTCGGCGTCTGAAAACAGCGTACTGTCACGAAATTGCCAAATATTTTGTAAGCGGTCATTATCACCTCCATAGCGCTTGGCAGCTAAGATAGTGTGTGCTTCACAATATCGGCAGCCCGTATTTGCGCTAGTGATATAACCAATTAGACGTTTTAATTCACTGGTTACTTTGCCGTGGTTCTCCATTACCGCTTTATTTAGGTTTATAAATGCTTTGGCAATATGAGGGCGGATCTGCATGGTTAAAACGCTGTTTGGACAAAAACCCAAGGTCTCATTAAAAAACTTTGCAAGTTCTGCAACTTCTTTGTTTGCATCTTGTGCGAGAGGGGTAACTAACGCCATAATGTAATCCTATTAATGTTTTTATGTTGCATTTGCAACATAATTTAAGCGGTTTTTAAGTACTTGTCTACTAAAATGTGGGCAGCTTTTAATGTACTGGATGAGATTATGAGTAACAAAGCGCGCCAAGCAGCTTTTGAATTATCAAAAAATATAGAGCAACCATATGATTTATATAATCATGTTCCTTATCGAATTGCGGTTGCGAGTAACTTGTTAGCAATGGATAGAGATGCTTATATAAAAAACTTAACAGGACTTGAAACTAGAGAGATCCGAGTGCTGTTGAATATTGGTTCATATGGACCTATTAATGCTGCTGATATAGCATATCAATCTCGTTTAGACCCTTATTCAGTGAATCGCGCAATTAATACCTTAATGAAGTTGGCGTTAATTTGTGCTGATAATGACCATGCTAAGCAACGCAGCAAATTGGTTAAGCTAAGCGCACATGGCTTACCACTTTATGAGCAGGTTATAAGTCATATGCGTGAACGTGAGGCAAGTGTGTTGTCCGACATCAATGAGCAAGAAAAGCAATTGTTGCTCTCATTACTTGAAAAAATTGAGTTGCGAGCTGAAACCGCCCTTGCACAAAGTGCGTCGCAGCTGCAAGCTCAAGGTCACTCAATAACACGAGATCAAAAAGAGTTAATTCGTTGGCATAAGCGTTCAACTAAGTAACCTCAGCTCTGGATAAGCGAAAAGCTTGGTAATTATTTATCGGGCCATTATCACGAAATTTAATATAGTTTAAAATGGTTTTTTCACATGACTTCACGGCCATAGAGGGTGGTGTTGCGGTATTTTTACAACCGATTATGGCTAACAATAAAATTGTGATGAAAAGTGCTTTTTTTGTTTTCATTTGTAATATCTGTTAACTTTTATTTACTCAGGCTACTGTCACTAAAGTAATATTTCAATTATATTGACGACAAATAATCATATTATAGTGACTCTTTAGCTCACGGAATATTATAAACAAGGATATTTAGGATGAAACAATCAGTTGTTTGGCAGCTTGCGCTGTCGTCTGTTATTTTGGCAACCGGATGCCAATCTACACCCAATGACAATACTCCCCCTGTTAGTAAAACTGAGATTGCAACGGTCGCTGCACCTATTGCCTCTAAAATACCCCATAAAACGACGATACATGGTTATGAATTGGTTGATAATTATCACTGGCTGCGTGACGATACTCGTACAAGTAAACAAGTTATAACTCATTTAGAGAAAGAAAATCGCTATACTGACACGGTGTTAGCACCAAGCGAAGCATTGCGGACGCAACTGTTTAGCGAAATCAAATCAAAAATTGTTAAAGACAATCGTTCTGTACCTGTTCAAGAGGGTCGCTTTTTTTATTTTACAGAGACGGTTGGTGAGCAAGAATATGCGTCTATCTATCGTAGTTTAAATGTTGATGGCTCTGAGCCAGAGCTGTTACTAGATGTAAACGAGCTTGCGAAGTTACATGATTTTTATTCGTTAGGTGATATAGAAGTTAGTCCAAACACCAAACTACTTGCTTATACGGAAGATACCCTAAGTCGCCGAATTTATACGGTGAAAGTTAAAGACTTAATAACGGGCAACATGTTAGAAGACGAGTTGAGAGGTGTGCAAGGTGGTGTAATTTGGGCTAATGATAACAAAACACTTTACTATGTTAAAAAAGATCCCGTTTCTTTGCTTGGTACGCAAGTATTCCGACATATTTTAGGAACGCCACAAAGCCAAGATGAGCTTGTATATGAAGAAGCGGACAATACCTATTACACCTATATCAGTCGCAGTAAAGATGGGGAGCAAATTTTTATTCATCACTACAGCACTGAGTCCAAAGGTATATCAGTTATGTCTGCTAATGAGCGTAATGCGAAACCTAAGCGATTGATTGCTCGTGAGAAAGGCCTTGAATATAGTGTCGCAAAACATAATGATTGGTATTATATTTTAACCAACCTTAATGCGGTTAACTTTAAGTTGATGAAAGCTCCGGTAGCTAACGTATCAAATAAAGAAAACTGGGAAACCGTTATTGAGCACCAGCCAGATGTGAAGTTAGAAGACATCAGTTTATTTGACGGCCATTTAGTGTATCAAAGTCGTCAGCAAGGTCAGTCAAAAATAATTATTCGAGAACTATCAAAAAATAAAGAACATGAGCTTGCGTTTAACGACCCTGCATATAGAGTGTCTATGACTGGTAATACCACACTAAGTAGTGATAGTGTTCGAGTGAAATATGCCAGTATGACGACCCCCAGTACAACGTTTGAAGTTGACTTAAATGACTACACTAAAACCACGTTAAAACAAGATAAAGTACTTGGTGAGTTTTCATCAGATGATTATCAATCTGAACGCGTTTTTATAACTGCTCGCGATGGTGCGAAAGTGCCGGTGTCAATCGTGTATAAAAAATCTTTATTCAAAAAAGATGGCAGTAACCCGTTATTACAATACGGATATGGTTCATATGGCCATACCGTTGACCCTAGTTTTTCTGTAAGCCGTTTAAGCTTATTAGATAGGGGCTTTGTCTATGCGATTGCACACATACGAGGTTCGCAAATGTTGGGTCGCCCTTGGTATGATGAAGGAAAGAAATTAAACAAAATGAATACATTCAACGATTTTGTTGATGTAACAAAAGCGCTCGTTGCTCAGGGTTATGGTGATAAAAATCGTATTTATGCACAAGGTGGTAGTGCAGGTGGGTTATTAATGGGGGCTGTCATTAATCAAGCGCCGGAGCTATACCATGGTGTGCATTCTGCAGTACCATTTGTAGATGTGATCAATACCATGTTAGATGCGTCTCTTCCTCTGACAACCAATGAATATGACGAGTGGGGCAATCCAAACGATAAAACATACTTTGATTACATGCGTTCATATTCACCTTATGATCAAGTATCAAAGCAAGACTATCCAAATATGTTGGTAACAACAGGTTTGCACGACTCTCAGGTTCAGTACTTTGAACCTGCAAAATGGGTTGCTAAGTTGCGAGAATTAAAAACTGATGATAACAAATTGTTGTTGAAAGTAGACATGGAAGCGGGACATGGTGGAGCATCAGGGCGTTTCAAACGTATCAAAGATACGGCATTAAACTATGCTTTTTTCATTGAGCTGGCAAACGGGCGTCTATAAGTACTAACGGTTAAAATATTGATTATTCTAGTGTGCTAAATGATGTATTAACTGCGTCAAAATGACTGATGTAGAATGATTACGTTGCTTGGTTACTAAGCCATTTATCTGTCGCCTTCTCCGATGAATGTAGACAGAGTTTTATATCAACCAAAAAATAAAGCCTCGCGAGAGCGAGGCTTTGCATTCAAATCGAAGCTTAGATATTAAATTTATCTAAATAGCTTCCAAGCTCTTTAATTTGTTTTGCATCACAAAATATTTTAGCACTTTCACGACTGTCAAAATTAATTACTAAGCATTTCCATACCAAATAATTTTTGACTTCAATTGCTTTAATACTAGAAAGTTTTTTATGGTACGACAGCTTCGTAATACCAATAATCACTTCTTTATTCTTAAAGCCCACTTTAGAAAATGAACCTGAGAAATAATTAATTTTTCCTTGATTGTTATACGTAAAACAACCTGCATATCTGATCAACTTTTCAAAATTAGCATTTATTCGGTTTCTGGTTACAAGAAGAGCCAAAACACCAAAAAATAAGTAATCTGCTATGAACAAACTTATTATTAAAAAAACTATCATTAAACCCCGGTTAACTATGGTGCTGAGTTGTGTGGAGCAGGCAGGCAGATACAAAGGTAGGCAAGCTTGTAATGTTGTTGCCAAATATTAAATGTATTTTATGAGCTTGGGCTAAGTTCATGATTGTTTTGCCATTCTCAAAGTTGCTGATTGTGGCTTGGTCAACTCCCCGTAACGCCCCCAGTTGTTTTTGTGTGAGGCCCCGCTCTTTTCTGATAGCACGGATCATGTTTTGTAGTTCATTTTTAGATTGATCGACTAGGGCTTTTCTGCGAGCGGTGTTGTGTTGCATGATCTCTTCTTATAGCAAAATTGTATTGATCAAGTTTACAGCCATGTTTAGTGGCATAGCCCTTTGCTTTACGAGCTCCTCAGAAATTCCCTGTATTGCTTCGTAATCATCTAAAAATAGCGCTAAATCATACTCGCTACTGTTGTGGCTTTTAAAATGCACCAATACATAACAACGCAGACTTAATCTATCGAGTTGGCGTATTAGGTCAATATCTTGTGCTGTCATATTTGGTTTTAGTCGCTGAGCAAATTTAGCGATAAAAACATGTTTAATGTAAACGGTTTGCTTATCTTTTTTGTATACAAAAGTATCTTTAAAACCATTGGCAGCCTGCACTGTTGCTTCAACACCGTTAAGTAAATTCGTTCTATCCATCATTTTAGCTTCGCTTTTGTTACCTTGGTTAACATTATGTGAAATGCGATGGGTAAAAATCTCCCCAAGATTGTAAAATTTTAGAAAATTAGTAGGGTGAAGCAGTAAAGGTTATAAGATTAGTAAAATGAACAGAAGGTTTGATGTGAGTATGTTTAATAAGAAAGCTTGTTAAAGAGGCAATAGTGCGTGCCTACTAAGTAAAATGAAGAGATAGTAGATTGCAGTGTGATCTTGTTGGTTTCTTACCTTTCAAAAAGACTAACTCTTTATGAGGGGTTAGTCTTTTGAGTTTGACTTGTCTTGTCAGTAGATATAACCATTGTTAGTAACAAGGCGCAGGTAACAGCCCAAGCAATGTAAATTAAGGTTTTAAAGTTATGGTAAACACACTTACTCAAAATTAATGAGAAGCGGCGAATTAAACCAATCAAGGCAAAGTGCTAGCGAAGAGTATTAAGTGCAATTGCTATAATTAAAGCCCAGTACGTTGTATTGGGCTTTTAAATTGAGTTACTTTTTTTGGGTTTTTGTGTTTTGATCATGCGCGATGCGAGTGCATATACAACATAGATAAGCACCAGAGAATTACTAATTACTAGCATTTCTTTATCTGTTATAAACATCCAAATCGCCGCTAGTACAGTCAAAGCAATGGTAAAATGCGACACCAAAGGGTTCACTTTTTTGTTTTTCATATACGAAATAATGCTTACTTTTAAACTCACCTACAGGTAATTATAACGAGTTGGTAGGTAGAGTGCGAGTTAAGATTTAAGGTGCATTAGAATATTGTAAAATACGGCTAGCTTAATTAATTTTATATTTCTCATTCGCTTTAAAAGCTTCGGCTTCATATGGAGCATCAGCATATCCATATTTTGCCATATCTAAGACGTGCTTTTTTATGTAAGCCAAGAGTGAAGGCGCTTGTTCAATTTGCTTAACATGTACGAACTCGTGAGCTAATTTTGGTGTATTTAGTTTAAAGCCTTTTCGTACATATATTGAGTAACCAAATACCTGTGCGTTGTTAATAATGCCTTCACCAATAAAACCAATTTGTTCACCCATTTCTTTGAGTGCTTTGTTTTCATAAGGGTAGGGAACTTGATCTACGTGCACAATACGTACTTTACTCGGATGAGCAACACCTACCTCTTTAGCGAGTTGTAATTGTTGTTCATTCAGTGGAGTGCCCGTTTCTTGGCCTTTTTTATCAATTTTTATTGCCCAAGCAGCGTATTGCGGTAAAACAGATAGAAACTCTGTGATTTTAGGCTGAGCAGCGAGCGTTGAAGAGCTAAGAAAAAGGGTGAGTGCTATGGTTTTTATGTACATAAGTATGCTCTATAACATTTATTTTTATATAAGAATATTATAGGAACAAAGCTTGGATTGTAAGTATTCAAGCAACTTAATAGTTATTGCTATAATTGTTGTTTGATAGTAGCCACACAAAGAACGTTTGTTTTAGAGTCGGTAACACTCAGTCCAAGGCAGGTAACCAAATTTTCACGATTTGGAGGGCCTGCCCATGAACAAGGTTGGTTTTACGAGCATCGAAAATTCACGGTAATGACGTACGGTGCACCCATTGAGTCAAGTACAGCCACACCAGCTAATGTTGTGACTGCGGCAACATCGTCAACATAACCATCACCGAGTATCCACAGCCATGTACTTGCCTCTGTAACAAACTCTGCCGTTGAGTGGTTGTCTAAATATTCTTTTTCAGGTTCTTCACCCTGATAGTCTACTTTTTCGTTTATTACTATGAATTTACTGTTATTTTTTTCGCCAAAAATGTTCTGCCTGACCAAGGGCTTCTTTAATGCCTTTATTTCTGTCTACTGATTTAACGACAACATAATGTTTGTTGCTTCCTGGTCTAACATCGTCATGGTGTGCACATGCTGCTAAAAATACCGTGGTCGTGATCGCAATGAGTAAGTGTTTCATCTTTTAACCCTGAGTTATTTATTGATGGCGCTATTATTTGTGGTTGAAGTAAATAGAGCCAGTAAGAAACTGTAAAAATATGCGTAATAGTGCAGCTTCAGAAATGTTTTGCCCAACAGTTCTAAGCAATAAAAGTAAAGCGATGGATTGAAAATTCCGAGCCTTTTTTGGGTATTTTATGAAAAGGAACAACTGTTTAACGGAGATTTTGTACTGGTGTTCGCAACTTTGTTGATCCACCTATATGTTATAGGTAGTTTAGTAAATTATTATTTGGCGTTTTGTTTGCCTGATTAACACAAGAAGGTGTGAGAACTTATGGATTTGTCTGTCACTCGCTTTTATAACTTACAAAGCACTGAGCAAAGGTATCAATATACTCTGCATACGCTTTACCAACGTTTAAAAGCAGATCATTGCGTAATTGGCAAATTTGTTAATAACGGGAGTCAGGTAAAAACACTTCATTATTTACATGACGGCCAACTTAGAGATAACTTTTTATATGAGTTAGCTGGCACACCTTGCAGCGATGCTAATGAGCAAAGCTGTGTTTGTTTAATAGACAGTAAATTACAGCAGCTTTACCCAAAAGATGAGCTACTTAATGTATTAGATATACATAGTTACTTGGGAGTAACGTTGCGGGCACCAGACAATAAAGCCGTTGGCATACTTGTATGTATGTTTAATGAACCTTTTACCGTAAGTGACAAAGATAAACAATGGTTTTTGGAATTGAGTTTGATTGTTGCAACGGAACTTAGCCATAATTTAGAGATGGCAGCGAAAGAGCTGCTCTTGAAACAACTAGCCAAAGGCGAACGTATCGCAAAACTGTGTTCTTGGAGTTGGTACATTACGCAGAATCAGCATTGGTTTAGCCATCAGATGTCGAGTTTATTACATATTGATAGCAATGAAGCTTCATTCGATTGTTTTTTAGCTAACTTACACTGTGACGACAGTCAAAAGCTCACCAAAGAGCTTGAGCTTGTCCGACAAGGTAAGATCAATAAGTTTGATATGTTGGTGTGTCATAAGAAGATGAGCGCAACGCAAGGGTTATTGCATATCGTTGGGGAAGTTGAATTAAGCGATGAACATGTAAATGAGCGAGTGCTTCGAGCAACACTTCAAGATGTAACTTATACCTCGTCATTGAATCGCCAATTAGAACTAACAAATGTGGTGTTTGAGAATGCATCGGAAGCATTTATGATCACAGATCACCGTAACAAAATCATGATGGTTAATCGCGCATTTGAACAACAAACAGGGTACTGTGCAGCAGAGCTTTACGGTGAAGACCCCGCCATTTTATCATCTGGTAAGCAACCTAAACAGTTTTATAAAAGCATGTGGCAGCATCTGCAACAAACAGGCTTTTGGAAAGGTGAAATATACAATAGAAGAAAAAACGGTCAGGTGTTTCCGGAGGAGCTTACGTTAAACGCAGTGCGCGGTGATGATGGGAAGATCACAAACTATGTTGCTATTTTTCGAGATATTAGCAATTGGAAGCGAAATGAGGCTCAGCTTACCTTTTATGCTAATCATGAAGCGCTTACAGGGCTGTTAAATAGACGTAGTTTTATGCTCAGCCTAGACAAGCACCTAGATAAGTCTTATGGGTTTTTTAATATATCTTTAGTGTTCATCGGCTTAGATCGATTTAAGGAAGTTAATGACATATTTGGCCCTGAAATTGGCGATAAAGTACTGATAGCGGTTGCTGATAGGTTGCAAAGTACACTAAAAAGAAAAGATATCGTCAGTCGTTATGGTGGTGATGAGTTTGCGTTGCTAGTTCAGCAGTTGCAGTCTGATCAGGTTATTAAATACGCCCAGCAATTAAAGCAGCGACTAAGTGAGCCTTATATTATTGATGAGCTTACCATTGAATTGACGGTCAGTATTGGCGTTGCTCATTTAGATGCAAAAAATAAAATACATGGACCAACTTTGGTACGTAACGCTGCTCATGCGTTGAGCAGCGCAAAAAAGCAGGGGAGATCATGTGTTGCCTTGCATGATGAAGCAACACAAAGCGCTTATCTGAAAAAAATAAAGTACAGAGATAAGCTTAAGCACGCGTTAAAAACAGATGCTCTGAGCGTGTATTACCAACCTGTGATATGTATTAAAACCAGTAAGATAATAAAATTTGAAGCGTTAATCCGTTGGTTTGATGATGAGTTTGGTACTGTATCTCCTGCGTATTTTATTCCTATTGCCGAAGAGTTTGGCTTGATCTACTTAATCGGACAGTACGTGCTGGAAACAAGTTGCCGAGATCTTGCTATGGTCCATAGTAAAGGTTTTAAAGATATTAGCTTTTCTATCAACCGATCTATCAATGAATTTCAATCTAGTAACAATCAAATGGCGCTCATACCAGAGTCAATAGAGCGTTTTGGCTTGCCTTATCATGCCCTTACAATAGAAGTCACAGAGTCTATGGCCGCAAATAAGTATACGTGGAGAGTATTAAGAGTGTTGAGAGAAAAGGGAATTCAAATTGCTTTAGATGATTTTTGTACTGGTTACTCTTCTTTAAGTAACTTAATTGAAAATCAAGTGGATTTTGTCAAAATTGATAAGTCGTTCATGGACAGTATGGGTGAGGACCGTAACAAGCAAATTATGGTGAAGTACTTAGTTGATTTAGGTTCTCAGTTAGGTATAAAAGTGATAGCAGAAGGGGTTGAGCAGTCAGACCAATTACAAATGCTCTGCGATTTTGATTGTCATTTAATACAAGGTTTTATTTTTAGCCCAGCTAAACCGATACATGAATGTTTGCAGATGCTTAAAAAATACCAGCAAGTGCCTATACCGATCAAGCAACGCAACTGCTAAAACATGAGACACTTTATTTACTTTGGATGATAATAAACTCTTCAATTCGGCGCGCTAAGATAGCTTTCAATTAGTCACAATGAAATTCAGGTATTATACCTGCTCTATTATTGGTTTAACTGGCTTTAAAGTAACTATTTTTCAGTATGTTATTGGTTTTATATTTGGTAGTCAATGAGTTTATGTTAGTGTGAATAGTTATAATAGGTTCGCGTTTGAGCTGTTTTTTTAGAGGTAAGTAAATATGGTGCAGCAGTATTGGGTTGGGGATTTTTTTATTGATTTATCTAGAAACCAAATCACTAAAAATGAGGAAACTCAAACCTTAGCACCAAAGGCAATGCGTGTTTTAACTCATTTAGCAAATAATCAAGGCAAAGTGATAAGCCAAGATGCGTTATTAGATCACGTTTGGCAAGGCACGGTTGTGTCACCTAATACACTACAAAGAAGTATCGCCCAATTAAGGCGAGCATTTGGCGATGACGGTAAAGATCAGGCTTATATCAAAACGCATGCTAAGCAAGGTTATAGCTTGGAGTGTAATGTACGCTGGGGCGAAGAAGAACCCGCTATTATAAGCGCCAATGCAAAACACTCGACTAGAAAGGCCGCAGATAAACTTCAAAGTGTGATTCAATTTAGGTTGGTTCCTATAGTGTTGCTAACCGTACTTATGCTTATGATCTTGGGTGCGACTGGCTATCGGTACATGATTGATAATTCAGCACCTCAGTTAGTTATTTCACACATGCGAGCGCTGACCGCAACAGATAATAAAGAAAGTGCCGGTATATATTCGCCCGATGGACAATATATTGTTTTCCATCGTTTTTCAGAGCAAGAATGTATTAATAATATTTGGGCTAAAGAGATTAAATCTCAGCAAGAGTTTCAGTTAACAAAAGAGTTAGGCGTATATAGTAACCACAGTCTTTCACCTGATGGAAAGAAGCTAACTTTTATCTCTATAGGAGATTGTTCTGAGCCAATTACTCAAAAAAAATGCTATCAACTGGTCAACTTAGATTTTAACAAGGCATTACATAGCTCACAATTGCCTACGGTATTGATGGAATGTAAAACCTCAAAAATCCGTAACCCTATTTGGCTATCAAACAATAATATTGCACTCATGCAACAAACTTCAGATAGCTGGAAGCTCATTAACTACTCAGTAGATCAAAATCGCAGTGAAGTCATTTATGAGGTAGAAAATGGCAGTGTGATAGATTATGACTTTTCTATACACAAGGGACAGATAGCATTAACCAGTATTCATGGTGATGGACACTACTATATTGACATGCTCAAGCCTAATGGTGAGGTGATCTCAAGCAACCGTATAATGCACCCGGAAAGTATCGGAAGGTATCGATTTATTTACCCAAATTTTTCACCTTTGGATGATAGGTTAATTTTTAGTAATGGTAAACGTCTGTTTATGTTGGCAACGGATGGTACAGTTAGTAGAGTTAGTTTGCCATTAGATGAGCCTATTGGAACGCCGAAAATTCATCCGCACGGCAGCAAAATGCTGGCTATCAAAGGTTACTACGATAGCGATATCATATCGATGCCAATTTCTGATATTGGTAAGCTTAGTCAAAATACCAATGAACCTGTTTATGCAGTTTTACAGCGTTCAACTGTAGTAGAAGACAGCGCAAAATTTCAGCCTTCAGGTGAACTTATTGCATTTAAATCTGAACGTTCAGGTGAAGAGCAAGTTTGGATTGCAGATAAAAATGGAGTGCGGCAGCTGAGTCAGTTTTCTATGGATACCTATTTATATGACTTGCAATGGGCTAAAGACGGAAAGAGCATTTTAGTCAATGCTGATAAAGAGTTTGTACAATTGTTTTTAGATGGCACAGTTAATAAATTTGACTTAAAACATGCAGCTGATGAGTTATTTCATTGGGATAGTGTTAATCAAACAGCTTTAACACTCATATGGTTTAATGGAAAAGAGCGGCTTGCACAGCTTAACTTAGTTAACCCCAGTGAGCACATTATTTATGATAAAACGGCTGTTTGGGCGCAAAAAAATGCCAGTGGAGGTGTAATATTTACCGATTTAATGGGTCGGTTTTGGCATCCAGGGCCTGCCGAAGACCAATTGATAGAGGCACTAAACGGACAGGGTAGTGATAGGCGCTTCGTTATAAATAAAGATATTATTTATGGGATTAATGATGACTTTGAGTTGTGGTCATATTCACTCAGTGATGGTGAATTTAAACTATTCGGAGATGTGCCTAAAAATATAGATCATGTAACTGATTCTGATGGTGAAAATCTATTAATGAGTATTCAGATTGCATCGAGAAAAGAAGTGCTTGAACTTTATTTTGAATAATAAAAGACTAAAATAAGTGGTTTTGAGCATACATAGTGCTTTAGTAAAAGATCACTAAGGGGATAGTACTTATATTATTGGCCAGAGCACAGCGATAAACACAATGTATGAATATGGAGGTGTAAGTGGAATATTTTATCGAGTATAAAGCAACAATTCTAGTTACCGGTTTGATAGGGATGTTGATGTTCACCCAGTTAGTTATCTTAGATGTAGTAGCAATATTAAAAAAGCATGTTCCCGGGTATCTTGTAGAAAATAGTCATAGTGAATTGTTATTTCGGGTAACTAGAGCTTACTTAAATACAAATGAAAGTGTATCCATTTATATTTTATTTGTATGCTTTGCATTACTCAGTGCGGCATCACCAAGTGTTGTTAATACAAGTGCTTGGGCTTATTTAGCTGCAAGATTAGCGCATATGGTTTTTTATTACCTAAATATTAAAGTTGCGCGCAGTGCTGCATTTGGAGTTTGCTTGTTATATTTGTTGCGGGCATAACTAGCTGGCTCTAAATTAATACAGTGCCTGCATCATGATTTGGTTGTAGGTATCCAGAAAAATTAACAACGAAGGTATAAATGGTTATACCATCATGTAGGTTGGTCATATTGGTTTGCTAATTCTAATCAGATTTAGCTATTACAAGGGTTCAGTTATGAATGTAGAGAAAGCAAAAAAACGTATCGCAAAGCAAGTTAAAAAAGGCTCTAATGGCTACCCTCAAATCTCTTTAGAGTACTTTGGAAAAACACCAAGCTGTGCTAATGAAGTGGTTATTTTATTTACTTTAGAAGAAGGCGCACAGCCACAAGAACAAAAGTTTTCAAGTGAAAGTGACGCCAGAGAAGATGAAACAATACAGTCTATTTTAGTGAAAATAATTGAGCGAGCCAATGCCAATACAGTGATTGAGATTGAAGGTGTTTCTATCATGGCATGAGAGGCTTATGAATCGCGCGAGCTAGCGACTGAGACCACTTTCATTAACATATTGATCATTCTAGCGAACTCAATGACTCATGTAGAATAACGATATACCGAAATTTCTGCCTTGTTACTAAGCCATTTATCAGTCGCAAGATATTAACATTGGCGTTATTAGTCAATGAGCATGTTTGAAAACTAAAATAGCAACATAACATCAACGCAAAGTAATATAGTTTCTTATTAAGCTGGTTCCTTCCTATCATTCGGTATTATTGTATGTTTTCGTTATTTTAAAGTCTTCTAATACGAGTCATGGTCATAACTGTTGGTTTAAAGGTATTTACATTATTAATCTTGATTTAGCAATCCCATTTCCAAGGTTTTGAGTATCGCTTGCGTACGGTCTCGTACTTCGAGTTTACTCAAAATATTAGACACATGGTTACGAACGGTGCCTTCGGCTTTAAAAATTTTGGCTGCTATTTCTTTATTAGATAAACCAGACACCATCAATTTTAAAATGTCTATTTCTCTGTCTGTGAGCAATGGCATGTGAGTTTTAACTGGTTGACGCTTAGCTTTTAAAAGCTGCTGAGTTAACTCATTTTGTAGAACGATTTCGCCTGCTTGCACTCGCTCAATAGCGTCGACAAGTTCCTCAAGAGATACGTCTTTAAGTAAGTACCCACTTGCGCCGGCTTCCATTCCACCGAGCAAAAAGTTGTTCTCGTTAAAGGTAGTTAAGATTAAGAACTTAATCTGACTTTGATGAGCTACCGGAGCGTTAAGTACATCAAGGCCTGAGCCGTCTTCCATGCGCATATCTAGCAGCACAACATCAGCATCAACGCTTTTTTGTGATAGCAGCTGTAAAAATGCGTTACCGCTACTTGACTCGCCTGTCACGCTGATATTTTGAGTCAGTTGTAACAGTGAGCGCATGCCTTGTCTTATTAGGGATTGGTCATCAACTAAGTGTATTTTTATTTTATTCATAAGGTACTCTAATGGTGATCTTCAGCCCTTGTATAGTTTTATCTATACTCAGTCGCCCTTTTACTTGTGTTACTCGTTCTTGCATGCCTGTTAATCCATTGCCAAAATTGATGTGTCCTTTAACTTGCCCATTGTCTGTAATCGTTAGTAAAAGGTCTGAATTGTTACGATGTAAAGCAATATTTATTTCAGAGGCATTTGGAGCATGTTTCAGCGTGTTAGTGATAGCTTCTTGAGTGCATTTTAGTATGCATTGTGAGATATCTATCGGAACGTGATCTATGGTCTGAGTGATGTCAATATTAACGGCTAACCTTGGCGTTTGCTTTGCTAGCTGTATTAAGCATGTCACTAAATCAAAGCCAATATCACCGCGATTATCGCTGACAATTATTCGCGTTGTACCAAGTGCTTGTTTTGCTTGTTCGTAGCAGGCTTGTATTTGTGTTTTTTGCTCATCAGAGCAGGTGCGCCTTGCGATATCTAAATTAATGATAAGTGATGTTAGAGAGTGCCCCATTTCATCGTGTAAATCTCTAGCTAAGCGCAGGCGTTCATTTTGTGCAGCTGCACTTCCTAATAGCTGTTGTGTTGCCTCTAATTTCGCATTGGTCAACGCCAGTGCCTCTTTGGCGCTGCGCTCACTTATCATACGTTGAGTCATCATTAGAGCAAAAAAGTGAAATGCCATGAACATGCCCGCATGAGACCATTGCCAGCCTGTTTGCCAATAAAGTGCATGGCAAGCTAGAAATAAGCCATGGATGACTAATATGTAAAGGTAACAGAGCTTTATAGGGGCATAAAAAGCGAGAATAGAGCAAAACATAACGCTGTAGATGAGTGCGATGGCTAAAGGTGATACAAACATCAAGCTGAAAATAGTACTAGCAAGTAGCGTGAGAAAATAGTAGCGAATTTTATAGCCAAAGTATGTTGATTCGTTAATGACCAGCAATGTGAGCAGTAACACTACACCGTGCATGGCATATTCAATGTAATTTATCCCAAGCCTAGATGTATCAAACAAGCTAGATAGTGCAACAGCTGCCCAAGTAAATAGGACGGTTAATAATGAGCTTAGGGGGTACTTAAACACTGATTTTATTCCTTTTTTTCATTATCATAGCGATGTTCCATGTACCTTACCAGCCTAAAATGTTGAGTCATGACATTTGTCATAGTTAGGATATGACATTCGTGACTGTGCCAATTCAAGCGCTTTGTGTAACTTTGTCTCATAAATTTTGATTGAGGACAAAGTCGTGGAATACATACATAAGTTTGTGGTTTATACACATATAATATTAGGAAGTTTTGCTTTGGTGTTATTTTGGATACCCATCATTGCAGCTAAAGGTAGTAAAACACATAATCGATACGGGCATTACTATAATTGGGCAATGTATGGAACATCAATTTTAGGCGTTATTGCCTGTATTTTAGTGCTTATTGACCCTATGAGTGTTAAGCCAAAAGTGTTCGCTGATACACTTGAGCAAGCACAATATATCAAAAAGAACCGCATATTTTCATTGTTTTTACTGATGCTTTCCCTTTTGGTATTAGTTTCTATTTATCACGGTGAGCGCGTGTTAAAAGTTAAAGCGAATAATGCATTATTACGTACACCATTACACTTAGGGTTATTAATATTATTGGCTGTCACAGCACTTGTTTCAATGGTGCTGGGTGTTATGCACTCTCAAACGTTGCTAATGATATTCTCTGGTGTATCACTTATGGTAGTAATTGGGAATGTTTCTTATATCTTCACGACTAAACTAAAACCCAGAGCTTGGATTATTGAACATTTAATTGCAATGTTGGGTTCCGGTATTGGTGTATACACCGCATTTTCAGCCTTCGGTGGGCGTCATATTTTTAGTTACATGTTAGGTGATGAAATGGTGTTATTAAGCTGGATAATGCCTTCGGTAATCGGTGTGGTGTCGATTTCGTGGTCTAGACGCTATTTTGAAAAGAAGTTTAAAGTGGTGAAATAAATAAACAAGTATAAAAGAATCTCTTAAGACGTTTTTTATTCATATC